>JACPRB010000323.1 GCA_016190155.1 Planctomycetota bacterium | reverse complement strand
GCTCGGGAGCGACGCGCAGGAAGACCTTCCGTCGCTCGCCGCCGCCCACCGCGCGCTCGACTTCCGGCCGGCCTTCGAGCTTGGCGTCCGTTTCGATCAGGACCGCGTTCTCGGCGTACCGTTCGCGCATCTCGCGCACCGAACCGGACAGGATCCCGCGGCCTTCGTGGATGAGGAAGGCGCGCGTGCAGAGCGCCTCGACCTGATCCATCAGGTGCGTGGACAGCACGATGGCCGCTCCGCGCGAGGCCGTCTCCTTGATGAGATCGATCACCAGTTCGCGATTGAGAGGGTCGAGTCCCATGAACGGCTCGTCGAGGACGACCACGACGGGTTCGTGCAGGAGGACGGCGGCCAGTTGGACCTTCTGCTGCATTCCCTTGGACAGCTCGCGCATGTTCCTGCGGCGCGCGCCGAACAGCCCGAATCGGTCGAGATAGGCTTCGGCTCGAGCGGCGGCCACGTGGCGCTTGAGCCCCTTGATCTGGCCGAGGAAGACGAGGACGTCCAGCACCTTGAGCTTCTGGTACAGGCCGCGTTCTTCGGGCAGGTAGCCCATGCGGTCCTTGATCTCGGGCGTCAGGGTTTGCCCGAGGACGCGGACGGTGCCGGAATCGGGGCGGATGATGTCCATGATCATCCGGATGAGGGAGGTCTTGCCCGCTCCGTTGGGGCCCAGCAGGCCGAACACCTCGCCGGGCTCGACGGTCAGCGACACTCCGTCGACCGCGATCTTCCGATCGTAAGTCTTGCGGACCTCCGCCACCTCCAGGGCCGGCTGTCTCGTTTCCACCGGCGGGTCGCGGCGCCTACGCCTTCTCGACTTCGCCGATCGACTTCACGATTCGGCTGACGAGTCCGTATTCCTTGGCTTGCGGGGCGGAGAGCCAGAAATCGCGGTCCGCGTCCTTGGTGACCTGGTCGACGCTCTTGCCGGTCTCGGCCGCCACGATCTGGTTGTATCGTTCGCGCAGCTTGACGATTTCCTCGGCGTTGATGGCGATGTCGGAGGCGGCCCCGAACATCATGGTCGAGGGTTGGTGCAGCAGGAACCGGGAGTTCGGCAGCGTTAAGCGCCGATCGCGCGGGGCGGCCAGATGGATCATGACGGCGGCGCTGGCGCACAGGCCGACGACGACCGTCCGGATGGGAGGCTTGACGAACCGCATGAAGTCGTAGATGGCGAACCCGGAATCGGCGCTGCCGCCGGGCGAGTTGATGTAGACCGTGATGGGCGCCTTATCGTCCATTTGCTGAAGGGCGATGAGCTGGGCGTGCACCTTGCGGGAAAGCGTGTCGGTCACCACTTCCTCGACGAGGATGGTGCGAGCTTTGAGCAGGTGCTTGAGAAAGCCCAATTCCATCTTGTCGGGCTTCTCTTCTGGCTCGTCGTTGTCGAGAATCGGATAGGTCATGAGGGGTTCTCCTTTGTTTGGTATAACGTGGCGGGCGCCCTCCCTCGCCGTAGCATTGTATACGACGCTGGTGGTGGGCCGCCGGCCGCTCCCGACGAGACCACTGCCGGGGAGTGGTTCGACTCGGACCGCTTTCCGTTTGCTTGCACTGAGCGAGGACCGCGGCACGCAGTCCGAGTCGAAGTGGTGGGCGTGGACAGACTCGAACTGTCGACCTTCCGCTTATCAAGCGGATGCTCTAACCAACTGAGCTACACGCCCTGACGAATTTTTAGAGAACGCTTCGTCCCCGCGCGGCCGACCGGCGAGGGAGACGTCAAAATAGTCGCGTGGGACGGAGCGATCAAGTGAAAATGACGTTCGCTCGCCGACGAGTTCATCGATAGGTGCACGAGGATTCGCGGGGGGCGATGCGTCCGTGGTATCCTTACCTCCATGGTCGTAGAGTTCATCGCGCAAGCGGACTCGCATGACGCGGCGTATCAGATGGGGCGCTTGTTCGGCGGCGCTCTCTGTGTGGCGGTTGTCCCTCTGTCCATTCTTGTTCTATGCATCATCTGGGCGGCGCGAACGAAACACCCGACCCAACGCATCCTCGCCGTCGTGGGGGCGTGCGTGAGCGGGCTATTCCTCGTCGTGGGGGGAATAGGGCTGATCTTGCTCGCGGCAAGGACGGCCCAGATGAAGGCCCTGGGCGCGCGCGAGATGGCGGCCGGCCAACGGATCACGATGGCGGAATTCGGATTTGAATTCGCGGCCCCGGGCGATCCGTGGGTGCAAGTGGATCCGAAGAAGTTCAACCCCGATGCCTCGTTCGTTGCGATGCGCACTCGTCCCGAACGGTTCTTCATGGTGATCGCGGAGAAGACGGAAGAACAGATCGACGTGTCGATCTTGGCGAGCGTATCTCAAGCCAATCTCAAGAGCGTGGCAAGCGAGTCGACGATCGTGTCGGAGCGCAGTGAGACCGTCAACGGGCTCCCCGGCATCCGGTTTCAGACCGATGCTGCGGTGGAGGGCCGTCGCTTCTCATACGTACACTGGTGTGCCTCGACGCCGGCGTTCGCCTACCAGCTCATCGCCTGGGGGTGGCGGACCGACAAGGCGGGGCTCGAGGAGGAAGCGAACCGGCTCTTTTCCAGCTTTTCGGAGCTGTCGGTGGACGGTCCAGCCGAGGATTGAGAGGGATCTGCGGTGAGGGGTTCGAGGTTCGCCCAAGGCTTCGGAGGGTGGTTCGACTCGTCGCTGTGCTCCTCGCTCACCACACTTCGCCTGGGACCGCCTTCGCGTTTGCTTGCACTGAGCGAGGACTGCCGAAGGCGGTCCGAGTCGAAGTGGTGGAG
>JACPRB010000305.1 GCA_016190155.1 Planctomycetota bacterium | reverse complement strand
GAATCTCTGCGTCCTCCGGGTCCTCTGGTGTTGGACTCTTCTCAGGGTTCTCTGGTCCCCTCTGCGCCCCTCCCCCATGCCCCGTTTGGCTGCGGTGCCGCGCTGCGTTCTCCGCTTCCTCGCACAAGCCCCAATCCAACCGTGCCCCGAAATGGGCTCAGGGAAACGGGATGAACGACGCCCCGATCTTCGACCCCGTGATCGCGAAGATGCTCGATTGAAGGAGATTGACCGCGTAACCCGTGTTGTGGATCCCGTGACTGCGATCCCGCTCGACGAACAGCAGGTTGTACCCCGCCTCGTAAAGCGCCAACCAGTCCGCCTGCGCTTCCGGTCCGAGGTCCCTCCAGACGATGTCGGGATTCTCGCTCGCCGCAACGCCCGGTCCCGGGAACGTGCGCGTCACGGCCCCGTCCGTGTACTTGACCCGGCCGCCTTCGCCCACCACGTGGACGCCAGGCCGCGCCAGCGTCGCCAACCTCGAATTGATCGCCGACGTCAACGCCGCCGCCAATCCGCCGACCTCGTCTTGTACGACCTCCACAACGCCGTCCCCGTCATAATCGCCCCGCGCCAGAACTCGAAAATCCGGCGCCGTCGTATGACATTGCGTGCAGACCGTCGCATTGTGCTTGACCACGCTCATGACGGTCCACGCGTCAACGGCGCCTCCCGAAAAAATCGTGCCCCCGTCCACCGTCAACTGACGCCCGTGATCGACGCTTCGAACGAGGGTCGTTCCGACGTCCGCTCCGGCTTGAATCGTCAAGCGATCGCCCGGGAAGACCCGGCC
The DNA here is from genome assembly GCA_016190155.1 of Planctomycetota bacterium. Lineage (GTDB taxonomy): Bacteria > Planctomycetota > MHYJ01 > MHYJ01 > JACPRB01 > JACPRB01. The sequence goes on along the minus strand of JACPRB010000305.1, from coordinate 2,808 downwards.
GAGAAAGTTCGGACCGGAAGCCACGCGGAACTTCTGCGCGCCCGCCACCGTCACGGCGCCCAAGTGCGTCCCCTGGTCCGCAATCACCGAGCCCGTACCCTGAGTCACTCGGAACGTGTGATCGCCCAGCGCCCCCCGACCCGGCGTCCCCGCGGCCGGCTCCATGTCCATGTGGCACGTCAGACACCGGCGGTTCTCCCCGAACGCGGGAGAGACGAAACGCCCCGGAATCCCGTGAGGAGAAACGTCGTAGCTCCACCCCGGGAACTGACGGCCATTCGTGCCGGTCAGCATCTCCGCCGCCGTCGACTCGTGCGGCGCGCGGCGCACATTCATGTCGGTCGAGTCGCGGCGCGCATCCGTCCGGCTGTGGTGACACATGAAGCAGATGGCCGACTCGCCGGCGTCGACGACCGCGTCGTTGCGGAACTTCACGTTGCCGAACGCGCGCAACTGCGGCTCGTGGCCGTGCGCCGGAGGGCGCTTCGCGGTGACGGCGTGCGATTCGTGACAAACCTGGCACGTCGTGCCACGCCGCTCCTGAGGCGGAATCACCGGCCGATTCAGGCTGGCGGCGGCGAAGAGGGCGACGTGCGGGTCCGCCGCCTGCTGCGGGCGCACGTCGACGATGAATCCCTGCGCCGTGTGACAATTATTGCACGCCGCGCTGCCGGAAGGAGAGACGATCGGGGGAAGACCGTGCGGGCTGGCCTCCCACAAGTCCTGCTTGCGGCTGTGGCATCGCCCGCACAGCGACGCATCGAAGCTCTTGCGGATCCCCGTGGTGTCCGCCCGGTGCTCGCTGCCGGGGCCGTGGCAGTCCTCGCACTGCACGTTCGAAAGCCCCGCCGTCTTCGGGAACTTCCGCTTCATCTCATCCCAGGATGTCCCCTGGAAGACCGTGCCCTCCGCCGCCGCGTTCTGCACCCATCCGTTGTTGGTTCCCTGCGTGATCGCGCTCCACCCGACGGTGCGGTTGTGAATCGAATAGGACGATCCGAAATCGAACGCGTCCCGCCAATGCCCCTTGGCCTGGCTGGGCGCGAAGAGCGGATGCGTCGGATCGAGAATCCGGATGAACATGCTCGCGTGACCCGTCTGCAGCCAAGCGCTGGCGAACGGCGCCAGGAACGGCAACTGCCCCGCGTGGCACGACGCGCACTCGCCCTTGAACGGATCGGGAGTGATGCCGATCTGGTTGCCGACGCCGACATAGCGCCCGCTCGTGATCGTGAGGACCTGCACGCCGGCCGGCGACTGCGTCAGGATGACCTGGTACGTTCCCACCAGATCCGTAACGAAGAAGACGAAGCGTTCGCCCGTCGAGCCCGCCAGCGGCGACTTGTCCGGACGGAAGAACTGGATCGCGGCGCCATTCGGCTTCGTCCCCGTCCACGCCCACGAGGTGCCGGCGCCGCCGTTGAGGAACATCGGCTCGCCTAACGCGACGTTCTCGTCGGCCACCGTGACCGGGAACGGACCGACGCTGAAATTCACCAGGTCTTCATCGGAGGCGCCCGTCGCGTCGGTCACGCGCACCGTCAGCTGAAGGCGCCCCTGCGTGGTCTTCTTGAGCATCGCCGCTTCGGCCCGATCGGAGAAATCCTGGAAGTCCGCGAGCCGGGGCGCCTGGAAGTTGAGCGTGGCGGTGGAGGTGCCGGAGGCGACGAGCCAATCTTCCAGCCCCTTCCACTCGAACGTGAAGGGCGGCGTGCCTCCCGACACCGTCGCCATGAGGGTTCCGCTCATGCCGTATCCGACGAACCAGGTGTCGGGCGCCGTCACGACGATCGACTTGACGTAGACGTCGACGGTGTCGCTGTCGACCCCGCTCGGACCCGTCGCGGTCAAGCGGAACGTCAGCGTCTCCGGAGTCGCCGGAGCCGCGAACGTCGGCGACGCCGCCGCGGCATCGGAAAGCGTCACGGGAGTCCCGGCGATCTGGCTCCACGAGAAGCTCACCGCGCCTCCCGAGGGATCCCTGCTCTTCGAACCATCCAACGCGATCCCGGAGGCGGACACGACGACCTCCAGATCGTCCCCCGCGACCGCCACGGGACCCGCGCCGGGAGGCGGAGGGGCGAAGCCGTCGTCTCCGCCGTTGTCGCACGCCGCCGCCGCCAGGAGCACACAGGGAAAGACCCCCTTCAGGGCGCGAAATGCGTGTTGCATATTATTTAAACTCTGCTATGGTTGACATGTATGTCGCTCTCTTGGCTGCCGCTTGTGGCTTGTGCCACATGGCTGATCCCTCAAGAACCGGAGGCGCCCGTGGCCGAGACGCAGCCACCGCCGACGTGGCCAACCACCCTGCAAGGGAGCCTCTCTGTGCGCTTCCGCTTCCGCTGGACCAGCGACGAGACCGACAACGACCTTTATCAGTTCCTGAACGCCCAACTGGGCGACCCTGAACGGGATGCCGTCACGGCCTCCTTGAGCGCCCGCTTCGCCGAAGACCTCGACGGCGAACGCGACGAGGCCGGATTCTTCGCCTTCGACTCCCTCGACGACAGCTACCGGCGCGCCGCCACGTCCCGCCTCTATACCGCGTTCGTCGACCTGCACCGCCCGTTGCCGAACCTCCGCGCACGGGCAGGCCGCCTCATCGTCGAGGATCTGCCCGAGGCCGTCCCCATGGACGGCGGACAAGCCTGGGTTCGCATCAGCGACGCCCTCTCCACCGCGGCCTTCGGAGGCCTGCCGGTCAACCTGTTCGAAAGCTCCACCTCCGACGACGCCATGTATGGCGGGTGGATCGAGGCGCTTCCGTGGACCCGAACCCGCGCGCGCATCGAGTACCTCCACCTG
>JACPRB010000304.1 GCA_016190155.1 Planctomycetota bacterium | reverse complement strand
TCTCCGCCCGGATCGTCACCGGCAGGCCTTCCAGCTCGCTGACGAACTCCTGCGTCGTCACTTGTTTCGGAAGGATGTCCCGCCTCATATGGAAGGTCGCCGGCGAAAGCCCGATGGCCGTCAAGTCCTCGCGACGCAGAAACTCCCGGCCGACCGGCGCCTCCGTGGAAGCAATCCACACCGTCGCGATCGCCGTCAGCAACAGCATGACCCCCGTGACCGCCAGCGCGAAGCGCACCACGCTCTTATCTTATGACACGCGCGATCCACTGCGCGGCGAAACCCGCCAACGGGGGCAGCACCACGCACGATGCCGCCCGGACGGCCACGAACTTCCATCCCATGACGGGCCCTTCCCAGATCAGGATGCGGTGGACCCCCAACAGCGCCCAAGCCGCGATGTAGGCCGAAATCGGGCCGATCGTCGCGCCCTTCACCATGAGCGACGCCAGGATCGGGAAATGAGTGAACGGTCCGCCCGGCGTCAGCGCCCCCGCCGCCATGCCGACGAAGATGCCGCGCGCCCCCGCCTCCGCCCCCAGCCATCGCGCCACCATGTCCTGCGGCAAGAGCAGCGTCAGGAATCCCGCCAGCGTGAAACCGATCGCGAGATTCGGCGCCACCTTCCACAGAAGGCCGCCCGTCTCGGCGAACCCCGCCCCCACGCCCGCGGCGCCGCGCCTGGCGTACGCGATCCAGATCAACGCGACGAGAATCCCGGCCGGCACAAGAAGACCGTAGTAGTTCATCTTTCTCCTCGGACCTGGGGGACCGTTGTCGGGCATGCTCGATCTCACGCCTCAATACGCTCGATCGATCCGGGCCGAAGGGTAGTACACGCGAAGGATGGTCTCCCAATCGTCGCCCGAGCGCGCCCTGCCGATCGCGCCTTCCTGGCACAAGCCGACGCCGTGCCCCCATCCGTTCCCGCTGAACACGAACATCTCCTCCTCGCGGGCGACCGTGAAGCGCGTGCTTCGGAATCGGTCGTAGCCGATGGTCTTTCGAAACTCGCTCGCGGGAATAAGCACCTCCGCGCCATCCGCGCGTCTGATCCCCACGCGCGCCGCCCGGCCGCCGCGCGTCCACGCCGCCACGAACACGTCCGCCACGCCGGCCCCCGCCGGTCCCTTCAACGCCTCCGACAGCTCGCGCCGCGAAAGCCGCAGGGACCACGAGAAATGTCGCGCATGGCCGCACGCCCCGCACTTCCCCCCCGCCAACGGCGGCAGATCGACTCCGAACGCGTCCGCGCCGTTCTCCGTGGACCCGCCGCACGTGGAGGAGAAAAACGCCTTGAACGGCTTGCCCTCATACGTCAGGATGCACCCCGCGGTGGCGCGAACGGCCGTCTCGACGTTCGAACCCGGCTCCGGCATGCCGCGATAGACCTGATCGCGCACGTCGTCGTAGACGTCGAAGATCTGCCGCATCGCGGAATGCGCCGTCTCCCGCCACGTGGCGTACGCGTAAGTGCGCGCGCATACGGCTTGCGTCTTGAGCGCCTCCGCCGGCGCGCCCGGCCCGATCTCCGGTCCGACCACGCCCGCGACGTACCGCTCCAGATCCACCTCGTTGACGACGTGAAGCCCGCCCGCGCGCGAGGCGATCAGATGCAGCGCCCCCTCGTACACCCGGTCACCGACCCTGAAAGGCTCCTTCGGCTCCAGGACGATCCACGGCTCGCCCCAGTCGCGCCCACCCAGGCTCACCCCGCGGTTCGCCGTCGCCTTCGCCGCACCGATCCTCACGGCCTTTCCCAAAAGCGAGCCCCCGCCCGGCCGGCGGACGTCGCAGGCGCCGGGGATTTCCACGTCGACCGCCTCCGCGTCCTCCTTCAAGAGCACGCGGATCGTGGGCGCGGCCAGCCGCGGCATCGGCAGACCCGCGTAGGCGATCCGCTTCTTCATGTGCGACTCGATCTGATCGAGCACCTTGGACAGGTGCAGGACCCACGTGAAGTGGTCCGCCTTGTACCACACGATGGACGGCTTTCCGACCGCCTCCCACAGCTTCTCCGTTGATGCCCGCGGGAAGACTTGATCTTGGTCTCCGTTGATCATGAGCACCGTCGCGGGATCCATCCGAGACGCGTACGTCAGCGGCTCGATCCCGCGCCACAGCTCCGTCAGCTTCTCCTGCGAAAGCCCCAACTCGCGCGCCTTCTTCTTGATGCTCGCCGTTTCCGAGGAGCCGTGCATCACGACCATCGGGAGATCGCCGCCGCCCACGATGAAGCAGGCGCGGCGGAAATTGAGGTCGATCCCCGCCGTCAGAGCCCCTACGACGGCGCCGAGCGAGATCCCCACGATCCCCACGCGCGACGGTTCGACGGTCTTCCGCGACGCCAGCCAATCGCCGGCGCGACGGACGTCGAGCACCGCCTGCCGGAAGTTGGCCACCGTGCGGTCGTTGTCCAGCGTGATCATCTTCACGCGCTTGGCCGGGTCCTTGGAGCGGCGCTTGCCGTAGTGGGGCATCCATAGCATCACCGTCGCGATGCCCCGCTCCGCCATCCGCTGGCACACGATCTCCAGGACCTCGAACGATCCGCCCAGCCAGTGCAGCATCACCACGGCAGGCCGGCGTTTCTGGTCGTCCTTGGGCTCCCAGAACTTGCACCAGACGGTGTTGTTCTCCTCGACGTCCGTGTTGACCGGAGACGGGAACGTCAGGTCATATTCGATCCACTTCTCCTTCTCCCGCCGGAACGTCAGCGTCCAGGGGAACTCCTTGTCGGCGATCTCGTAGTTCTGCAGCAGCGTCTTGAGCTCGGGCGAAGCCCCGTCCAGGCACAGCGAGCGATGGCGGGACTTCCCCTCGGCGAGCGCCTCGTGCTGTTGGCCGAGCGCGAGTCGGGGCGAGCTCGAACCGCACGAGATTCCGACGACGCACGCCAACAGAAGAAGGGCTTTGGGCTTCACTGTCATTTCCGCATTATACCGGGGCAGGCGAAAGGGACCACTTCGATTTGCAGGCGTGGTTCAGATCAAGGACCCAGAGGGGAACAGAGGACCCTGAGAAAGGGGTCCTCTTCTGAGTATGCACGATCAAGATCTTCTCACGGCACGAGGATGTTCCGGCTCTCCTTATGACACGTTGGCTTTCAAGCCGCTCGGGAGTCTTTCAAGATGAACCATGCCGAATTGCGGCATAACATCACGAGGGCTCCCGGCTCTTAGAAACGGAAGAGAGCTTCCAGGAAAACTGAGAATCCTCGAGGAGTTTGCAAGCGATCAGGAATGACTTGGAGGTTCTCTTCCAGATGGGAACCTCCAGGGTCCGAAGATTCAGGCATTGACGGCCGGAAACGATGAGGACCCTGGAGGTTCTCTCCCGACCGGATCGCCGGTCGGGGATGTCATCGGATCGTACCCCTCCCTCCCACCACCAACACCCTCCCGTTCGGAACGGGAGGGTGTCTTTCTTGGATCATAACGTGGCTCACCGGCGGCGGCTCACATGGGCGATGAGAAACGACATGACGCCATTGAGAGTATTCGCCACGTGCATCCTCGCCTGCGGATTCCTTGCCGGCGGCATGGGCGCATGTACCTCTACCCCGCGCTCGCACCCGCCGACCTCCACGGAAGTCGTAGTCTCACCCGATCACGTGCACGATGCTCAATGCGGCCACTACTATCACGGCGGCCGGTGGTATCACGCCTCCAAGCACTTGCACGGAGCCGGCTGCGGTCACCGATCCCTCGGGGGCATCTGGGTGCCCGAGGATTAACGTCGAGCCCGGGATGCTCGTCGCGCTCGACGGCGTCCTCTTCCACCGTTCGTGGTCGCCTTGGGCTTGCGCACATCCTGGCGCAACGCCTGCAGAATATCCGTCGCGCCGCGACTGCGCATGATCGTCTCGAGCGCGATCGCCAGGGACTCGGGGTCGTCGGCCGAGCCCGTCGCCTCTTCCCGGATGAGCTCGGATCCGTCCGGCGCCGCAAGCGCCGCCACGAGGCGCACCAGCCCTTCGTCGTTGGCCTCCGCATAGATCCCCAACGGCACCTGGCAGCCCCCTTCGAGCCGGTGCTGCAGCGCGCGCTCCGCCGCCACCGCCGCCGCCGTCGGCGGATGATGGACGGGCTCCAGGAGCTTGCGCATCTCGTCATCCTTGCCGCGGATCTCGATGGCCAGGGCTCCCTGTCCGGGCGCGGGCACCAACACGTCCTTGGGGATGACTTGGTGGGACGGAGCGGACTCTCCCAACAAACGCCGCAGGCCCGCCGCCGCGACGACGATGGCGGCCATTCGCGACTTCGGGTGATGGAGCTTCTGAAGGCGCGTATCCAAGTTCCCGCGCAGGTCTTCGAATCGCAGATGCGGATAGGTGGCTCGAAGCAGCGCCTGCCTCCTCAAGCTGGCCGTTCCGATGACGGCCCCCGCCGGGAGCTTCTCCAGCGGCAGCGCCGTCTTGCCCACGAGCACGTCGGCCGCTTCCGCCCGCTCCAGGACCGCGCCCAGATCGAGACCTTCCGGAATCTCCGAGGGCAAGTCCTTCAGGCTGTGAACCGCGCAATCGATCTTGCGTTTGAGCAGGGCCAGTTCCAGCTCCTTGACGAATAAACCCTTTCCGGCCTTCCGGAGCTCGGCCACGCTCTTGATGCGATCTCCCGTCGTACGGATGATGACCGGAACGAATCTCACATTGGGGTGTATGGCCGAGAGTTTGGAGATGACCTGCTGGGTTTGGGTGAGGGCCAGTGCGCTGCCGCGCGTGCCCACCTTGACGGAGGAGCGTCTCAAGCCGGAACTCCCCAAGAAAAAGCTCCACAGAACTTCCACAGCCCCGCGAACTCGCCCAGGGCGGCGGGGATGCTATCACAGAACAAAAACGCAAGTCAACAGAAACGAAGCCCTCAAGGAATTGACGGCCAACTACTTAAGTCTAAATAGGCGGCTCGTCAGCTCGATGAGACTCGGCGAGAGCCCGTTCTGCGCCTCTTCCTTCAAGACGGTGGTCGGATGGTGCAAAAATTTGTTAACCAATCGATGAACCAGCGTCTCGACCTCCTCGCGTTGCTCGGGCGCCAGAGAGGTCATCCGTCCCAGGGCCCGTTTAAGCTCCTCAGCCCCAACGGCTTCGAACGTGGATCTCAGAGTCGTCAGGACGTGCTGGATGTCCAACGTGGCCAGCTCGCGCATGACCGCTTCCGTTTCCGTCTCGACCACGGGCGCGCACTGGGTCAGCTCCCGCTCCCGCTCCAGCAAGTTCTGGCTGACGATCTCCTGCAAGTCGTCGATGTTGAACAGATACGCGTTGTCCAGTCGATCGATCTCGGCCTCGATCGCCCTCGGCACCGCGATGTCGATGAAGAACATCGCCTCGTTGCGGCGCGTCCTCAACGCCGCCCGCACATCCGCGATCCGCACGATGGGTTGCTCCACGGACAAGCACGCGATGATGATATCGGCCCGCCCCAACACGACGGGAAGCTCCTCCAAACCGTGGCCCGTCCCACCCACCTGTTCCGCCAGCGTGCGTGCCGTCTCGACGGTGCGGTTGACGACCAGGATGTCGCGCGCCCCGCGTTCCCTGAACGCCTGCAAGGTGAGCGCCCCGGTCTCACCGGCCCCCAGGATAAGGACCCGCTTGCCGGCAAGATCCTGGAAGATCTTCTCCGCCAGCTTCGCCGCCACCGACGAGACACTCACGCTGCCCGAGCCGAGAGACGTCGTCGTATGGATGCGCTTGGCCACCGCCAGCGCGCGCTGAAACAGCGGGTTGAAGATGCGGCCGGTGTGCCCGGCCTCCTTGGCGGTCAAGTACGACTGCTTCACCTGAGCGATGATCTGGGTCTCGCCCAACACCATCGAGTCGAGACTGGCGGTCACCTCGAACAGGTGCCGGACCGCCTTGGAGCCGGCGTGGGAATACAAGACCGGACGGACCTCTTCCGGCGCGCACCCGCGCTGCCGCGCCAGGAAAGCCGCCGCCGCCTCCAGAGCGTCGGAGTCCTCCCCTTCCCGAACCACATAGAGCTCCACGCGGTTGCACGTGGAGAGGATCACCTGCTCCGAGGATCCCGCGGCCGCGCGCAGCGCCTCCAGCGCGCCCCCGAGGTTCTTCGGATCAAACGCCAGCCTCTCGCGCAGCTCCACAGGAGCCTTGCGGTGATTCACCCCGACTACGACGATCTCCATGGCTCACAGAAACCGGTGGAAATCCGACCAGAACGCCGCCGCCCAGAAACTCGTCATCACGAGGATAAAGCTCCCCACGGAAGCCAAAGCCGTGCGCTTCCCCTTGAAGGCCGGCGTGAAGCTCAGCAGCAACACCGCCACATAGAGCGCCCACGTCAGCGTCGCCCCCCACACCTTGGGGTCGACGCGCCACCCCGACGGCAAGTCCGGGGTCTTCCGCGCGTACATGTAGCCGATGAGGATGCCCACCGTCATGAGCGCCACCCCCACCGTCAGGCAGTGCACGGTCAGCCGGTTGAACGTCTCCAACGACGGCATGATGCCGAGCACCCCCGGCGAGGCGTGCGCCTTGAGCTGCCGGCGTTCGATGAGATACAACACCGCCGTGACGAAGGACAGGCCGAACGCCCCGTAGGCCCCGAGCATCGTCAGCACGTGCAGTCCGGTCCATGCGCTGCGCATGGCGACCGACGCCTCGCCGGCCGGCGCCCCCAAGATCGTGCCCGCCAGCACCGTCAGGCACGACAGCGGCGCCGCGGCCAGCGTCATGATCGGCATGCCGCGCAACAGATCGATCATCAGCGCCAGCCCGGTCAGCAGCGCGGCGATGAAGAGGTTCGTCTCGAACCGCGAGACGATCGGGAACGCCCCCAACTCGACGCCGCGCCGCAGCAGAACGGCCATGCTCACGAGTATGGCCGTGCCCGCCACCGAGCGCGCCGCCGTCATCAATCCCGAACGCCGGCGCCGCACGCTTTCGAACCCGAGGCCCGTCGCCAAGGCATAGCCGGCTACGGTGATGTGCACCAGGATGTAATCGTAGACCATGCCGCGGGGCATTAAATCACAAAGGCGTTCTCGGCGCCATGGCGACATGGCCGACATTCCCGCTTGCTTTTCCATCCGACGAGGAGAGAATTATGCTGTACACTCCGGCTTGGTCTTCGCAAGAAAACAACGAGCCGCGACAAAGCTAGGAATGCGTAAGAAAAGGGAAGATGGTGAGGACCAGGAGAGGGAGAGAACCCTCTCGGATGGAAGAATTCGACTCCCCACCTTCTCCTTTCTCTCCACCTCTCCCTTTCTTACTCATTCTTAGCTTCATGGCGGGTCATTGAAAAAAAACGGGGTGGATGGCGGACGCATGCAAACCAGATCTCCGGATCAGGCTGTCGGCGAACGCGCCGTTTCCGAGAGCTTGATCTCGCGCGAGGAGTTGGAGGCCGCGATCGAGGTCCAGCGCATGGCGCCCCAACCTCGAACGCTCGGGGAGATCCTGCTGGAGATGCAGTTGCTGACGCCCGACCAGTTGGAGCGGCTGAGCGAGACAGCCCCTCCCAAGACCGCCAGCGGCATCCGGAAATTCCCCGCTCATCTGTCCGAGCTCTTCGGCCACCTCGCCATGGAACGCCGGTACGTCACGCTCTCCCAAGTGGACGAGTGCCTGGCCGAACAGAAGCGCCTCGAGGTGGAAGGCCAACAGATGCGCCTGGGCCAGATCATGGTCCGCAAGCGCTACCTCACGACCGATCAGTTCCTGGAGGTCCTCCGGTTGCAGGAGGAAAGGGCGCGCGTCTGCACCCAGTGCGGCGAAACCCTCGCCCTTCCGCCTGAGGAGGTCAAGAACACCCCGGCCTGTCCCAAGTGCGGCGGGGTCCTTGCCGCCAACCCGGTGCGCAACTCCTCCCGCATGCTCCCCGTCCCGCCCCCGGCGCCGCCTCCCGACCTACCCCGGGCCGTCAGCCCGTCGGATGAAACGCTCCGCATGCCGACCCCGCCCTCCATCCGGCCCGCCTCGACCCGCACGAAATCGGTCGGCCCGCCGGGGTCTCCGATCCCCCGGTTGACCCCCGCGGCGCCGCTGCCGCGCGCCACTCCGACGTCGCCGATCCCGCGATCGACGCCGGCCCCTCTCGGCGGATTCACGCCCCACACGCCGCTCATGTCCGAAGGCAAGCCCTTCGGTCGCTACCGTCTTCTCGAGGAGCTCGGCAAAGGGAACATGGGCGTCGTGTACCGCGGCCTGGACGTCCCGCTCAATCGGATCGTCGCGATCAAGATGCTGCGGCCCTCCGACCCCCCCGACGAGACCCACGCGGCGCGATTCTTGAGAGAAGCCAAGGCGGCGGCCAGGCTCAATCACCCCAGCATCGTCACCGTCCACGAAGTGGGAACGATCGACGGCTGCCCGTACGTCACCACGGAATTCATCGACGGCCAGAGCCTCGACAAGCTCCTCGCCGAGCGGAGGCTCTCGCGAGAACACGCCCTGGAGATCCTCGAGAAGGTGGCCCGCGCGATCGACTACGCGCATTCGTGCGGGGGGGTCCACCGAGCCCTCAAGCCCGCCAACATCATGATCGATCGCCAAGGCCAGCCCCGTCTGACCGACTTCGGCATGAACCGGAGCCTGACCACCGCCTCGACCCACGACGGCGCCGCGTTCGCCTCGTCGTGCTATATGGCGCCCGAGCAGGTGCGCGACGGTCCGGACGCCGCCGACACGCGGGCGGATATCTATACCCTCGGGGTCATGCTCTACGAGATCCTGGTCGGAGAGCTGCCCTTCCAGGGGATCAGCGCCGGCGAGATCCGCCAGAAGATCCTCTCCGTGTCGCCCGAGCGGCCTCGCGACCGCGTGCCGGACGTCCCGCCGGAGCTGGAGACCGTCGCGCTCAAGGCCATGGAGAAGGAGAAGGCCCTGCGGTATCTGAGCGCGGCCGAACTGGCCGACGACTTGCGCCGCTTCCTCAACGGCGAGCCCATCTCCGCCAGGCGCGTTTCCGCCGTGGCGCGCGTCGTCAAGCGGATGCAGCGGACGCGTCGCGGCTTGGTCGTCGTGGCCGGGCTGCTCGCGGCCGGCCTGCTGACGTACGGCGGGTGCCGGCTCAAGCGCGCCTACGACGAGAGAGTCGCCGGCGAAACGGCCAAGAAGCGCCGCGACGACGCCCGCAACAAGCTGGAAGACATCGAACGCGCGATCCAGGAGATGAACCTGAAGCTCCGGCGCGAAGGCACGACCGCCGCCGAGCTGCAGCACGCCGGAGATCAGATCATCGCCGCCTTCGACGAGGCCATCCGGATCGATCCGACCTTCGCCGAGGCCATTCACCGGCGCGGCCTCGCGCGCCTCCTGCTCATGCGTTGGGACGAGGCGGAGGCGGACTTCATCGCCGCCGTCAAAGAGGACCCCGGACGCATCGAGGCCCGCTTCGATCGAGGACGACTGCATCTGCGCCAGTACCTGCTCCTGCGGGGGCGTCCCTTGGCCATCGTCGGGCCCTACGGAGAAACCCTGGAGCTTCTTGAAGGGGAGACGTCGCTCGCGCGATCGATCGCCGAGAAGGCCATGGAGGAATTCCGCGCGGCCGAACCGAAGCTCCAGAACGAGGACCAGAAGGCGCTCGCCACGGCGGCGTTGGCCGCGCTGGAGCGGGTGCCGCGCTGGATGGAGGCGCTCGAGCGCCTGAACGAGCTCGTCCGCGGAACCGCCCTCAAGGAGGAGACCGCGCTCCTGCGCGCCATGGTCCTCGCCGCCCAGAGGACCCGGACCAAGGAAGCCTTCGCCAAGTTCGACGAGCTGCTCGCCCACCGGACGCGTCTCCACGAAGCCGAGGATCTGCTGGCGCTGACGCCTTTCGGGAAAAGGGAGATCGCCTGGGCCTCCTCCCTCTATGATCAGGCGATCCAACGCGGTCCCGTCACCGCGGAACTCCACCTGAACCGGGCGACGCTTCGCATGCTGTTGCGGAACCCCCGCGAAGCGCGGCAGGACCTCGACGCGGTCGAGCGCATGCAGCCCAATCATCCGGAGCAGCTGGTCCGTCGCGTCCTCCTGCTGATGGAGGAAGGCAAGCCGACCGAAGCCCTCGGCGCCGCTCAGCGCCTGGCCGACGTCGCGCCTGCCGACAGCCGCGGCCGGCTCCTGCGCGCGCTGGCCCTCCTGGAACTGACGACCAATCCGGCCCAGGCGCTGGCCGACGCCGTCGACGCCGCGCGCAACGCGCAGGACGACCCGTTCGTCCGCTACGTCCTGGCCAGGGCGCATCTGAGCGCCGGCAAGCCCGAATTCGCGCTCATCGAGGCGAACGCGGCCGCGTCGACCGTCAAGAGCTTCTATCACGCGATCGAGGCGAGGGCCGAGGCCAAGATCCTGGCGCGAGATCGAGATCTCGAGGGCGCCAAAGCGGACATCCGAGATTGCCTGAGACTCCGGAAGGGTTACTGGCGGGCGCACGAGACCGAAGGCCGGCGCCTGCTGGAAACGCAATCCATCGAGAAGGCCATCGAGGCCTTCCGCCTCGCCCAAGGGCACAATCCCGACGCGATCACTCCGAGCTTCTGGCTCGGCGTCGCGCGCATCGAGGCCAATCAACCGCTGGAAGCGACGAAGGACCTGACGCACGCGCTCGAGATGCGGGCGGACTGGCCGGAGGCGCGGGCCTATCGAGGCCTGGCTTACGCGCTGCTCAACGACGCCCAGAAGTCGCTCGAAGACCTCGAGTGGGCCCGGCGGAAGGCCGGAAACGATCCCGCCGTTCTCTATTGTCTGGCGCGGGTGTTCCTGGTCCGCGGCGAGCTGGAACATGCTCAGCAAACGGCCGAGTTGTTCCAGAGCGCCTCTCCACGCTGGGCTTCGCTGGCGGCGCAGATCCTCGCCGAGATCAAGAAGAAGCAGGCTCAAACGACGGTCGACTGGCAGGTTCACATGCGGGAGGCGGAACAGCTGATCATGGCCTCCTCGAGCGATCGCGCCTCTCAGATGCGGAACTATACGAAGGCGCGCGAGGCATACGATCGGGCCTTCCGGCTGCTGCCCCCCGATCCCAAGCTCAGTCGGGAGGAGGTGGAGCGGATGGCCGTCTATTCCTACAACTACGCCTGCACCATCTCGGTGACCAGCCAGGGCAAGTCCGACGAGGAGCGCAAGCAGGACGTCGATCACGCGTTCCACTGGCTGCGCCGCTCCTTCCAATGCGGGTTTCTGGCCCTGAGCTCCCGGGAATGCCAGTGGATGCGCAAGCCCCATTCCCAGGTGGCACACCTCCAGCACGACCAGGATCTCGACCCGATCCGCAGCGACCCGCGGTTGCAGCAGTGGATCAACGAGTTCAAGCCGAAGGAGTGACACGCTCCCAAGCGCGATGGTCGATGACTATGCGCGGACTTGTGGCTTATGCTTTAATCACCTTGTCGTGGATACCTTGCTGCTGAAGCTGGATTCCGAGAAGTTCGACCCGGAGGCGGTGGCGCCGGCGGCGGCGATCCTTCGCGAAGGCGGCATCGTGGCCTTTCCGACGGAGACCGTCTACGGGCTCGCCGTCAACCTCGACCTCCCCGCATCCGTGGACCGTCTCCTGGAGCTGCGAGGCAGCCCCAAGGACAAACCCATGACGATCCACGTCGCCTCTCTGGAGCAGGCCGCGCGCATCGCCAAGATCCCTCCCTGCGGGGTCGCGCGCCGGCTCATCCGCCGCCTGTGGCCGGGTCCGCTGACCCTCGTCTTTCCGTCGGAGGACGGCCGGGGCGTCGGCCTCCGTTGGCCCCATCACAAGCTGGCCTGCGAGCTGATCCGGCGGGCCGGCGTCAGGGTCGGCGCCCCTTCGGCGAATCTCGCCGGCGAACCGCCGGCCACGGACGGCGCCGAGGCGGCGCGGCTCTTCATGGGACGCGTGGAGTGCGTCATCGATGCGGGGCCGACGCATTACCGGGCGCCGTCCACCGTCGCGCGCGTCGGTCCGCGGGGCTTGGAGCTGCTGCGCGAGGGGGCCATCCCCTCGTCGTTGATGCAGGAGATCGGCGGCCTGACGGTGTTGTTCGTGTGCTCGGGCAATACGTGCCGCAGCCCGATCGCGGAACACATGTTCCGGCGCATGCTGGCGCGCCGGCTGCAGGCGGAGGAGGGGGACCTCGAAGCCCGCGGCATACGCGTGTCTTCCTGCGGGACCTCCGCCGCGCCGGGGGCCTTGCCGATGGAGACGTCGATCGAGGCGCTGCGCGAGATCGGCCTGGATTTGTCGAAACACCGCGCGCGCCCGGCGACGGCGGCGCTCGTGGAGGAGGCCGACCGCATCTTCGTCATGACCCGCCGGCACCAGCAGGCTCTGTCGGAGCTCGTGCCGGAATGCGCGGCACACATCGAGATGCTGGATCCCGAGGGGCAGGACATCGAAGATCCGTACGGGGGCGACGTCGAGATGTACCGCGAATGCGCGCGCAAGATCCGAACCTGCCTGGAGAAACGGCTGGCCGAGTTTTAGCAATGACGCGCGACGGAGCTTGAACGGATGACGGATTCAACGGAAGAAACCACGGATTCCGCGGATTCCTGCGGTTGGTTAGCTTCATCGCGAGTCGTTGAGTTTTAGAGCGTGTAAGAAAAGGAGAGGGGGAGTGCCAAGAGATGGAAAGAGCCCTCTCGAATGGAAGAATTCACGGAAGAGTTCGACTCTCCACCTCTCCCTTTCTTACACCTTCTTAGAGAGCACGAACAAATGAAGATCGCGTTGGGCGCGGATCATGCCGGGTTCGAAGCGAAGGAGCGGCTCCGAGAGCGCCTGCGCGCCACGGGGCACGAGGTCGTCGACGTGGGCACGCGCTCGACGGAGTCGTGCGACTATCCCGACTTCGCGCTGAAGGTCGCGCGCGCGGTGGCGGATCGGACCGCGGAACGCGGCATGCTGGTGTGCGGCACGGGCATCGGAATGGCGATGGCGGCCAACAAGGTGGCGGGAATCCGCGCGGCCGTCTGCACGGACGAATTCACCACGCAGATGAGCCGGCGGCACAACGACGCGAACATCTTCTGCGCCGGCGCCCGGGTCCTTCCCGCGGAGAGGATCGCCTTCTTGGCGGAGCTCTTCCTGAAGACGGAGTTCGAGGGGGGACGCCACCTGCGTCGCGTTCAGAAGATCACGGAGGCCGAGGGCCGGTCGTAATACTCTCGGGCGCGCTGCAGAACGGCCTCCGCCGTGGCCGGGAGATTGCGCTGCATCCAGAGGAGGATCTCCTCCGACTCGGGCATCGCCGATCGCGGCGGCTGCGCGGTGCTGAGGGTCCGGACCATGGCGACCTGGGCGGGGCCCAGCAGTTCGTCCAGGGCCCGTCCCACCGCGCAGTCCAGGCGACCGTAGTCCTCGACGGGAATGAGGTGGGAATGGACGCGGCAAAGTCCCTGCAACGGCTCGCCGTGCGTGTCGCCGCTGAAGTTGTCCATCGGCAGCGAGCAGAACGCGGCGAAGCCCAGGCGCTGAAGGAGGCCGTCGAACATCTCCTCCAGACGAAGTCCTGTGTGGGTCCGCCCCCGGGCGCAGAGGAGACCGGTGACCTCGCTCCACCAGCGCATCCTGGGATAACGGGCCCGTACGCGCTCGACGAGGGTGCGCCCCAGCTCTTCGAACGTCTCGTCATCGGGCAGACCGTCGCGTTCCAGCTGGTCCGCGGCATCCTGGGCGTCCAGGAACGTCAGCTGGCCCCGGGCCTCGTGGCGGCTCACGTCGAAGCCCTGCGCGATCAACCGCCGCCGAAACGTCGTCGCATGAGGCCGCGTGGCGGCCAGGACGACGGCCTCGCCGCAGGTCAACCCGCCTTCCGCGAACACGCCGACCGCCTCGGCCAGGAATTCTTCGCTGCGGTACAACTGCACGATGTGATGACCCGCCGCCGGCCGCGCCAGCAGGTCTCCCCAGCAGATCTCGCCGTTCATAGCGCCCCCTCGCCTCTCGGAATCATGTGCAAGTTCTTTAGAACTATAACGAAGCGCGTTCTTCAAGGCAAGGATGAGTAAAGAGTCCTTTTCGCTCGGCGGACTCACCCTCTGAGTCTCCCGCAAGGAACGGACTTATTACGGGCGTAGCCTTTCCTACAGCTTCGTGTTCTGTGCCGCGTCGGGCCTTACGACGCCGTCACACCATGTTATACAGCACGAACCCCGTGTCTCCGCCCGCGAAGTAGATCGTGATGTCGTCGACGTACGGCATCGCGTGGACGAAACCCGTGTTGACCAGCGAGTTCGCGTCCCACCAGAAGTTGAACATGAATTGGAGATTCTGCGTCTCCGGCAGCGCGGTGATCAGGAGAGGCCCCCCCGTGGGCGCCGTCACGTTGGAGAAGAACTCGTCCGCGTAGGGACCGTACCAGGAATTCCCGACCCGCAGATACGACTGCAACCGCGGGCGCAGGAGCTGAGGCTGAGCCGCGGTGATCGTGTCGTAGTTGGTCAAGACCGGCTCCAGCGTACGGCCCGTCAGAGGATCCTGGTTCGGATCGCACATCTCGCCGGCCCACGTCCAGGCCACCCCGAGTATACGGGCGATCGGCGCCGCGCCGGCGCCGGGAGGCACCGGCGGCGGAGCCACCGCAGGCCCCGAGACGACCGGCGGAAGCGCCATGGACGGATTAGGCAGCGCGCGCACCAGGGTCGGCGGCAGCGGCAAGTTGAACCTCGGCGACACATATCGACCTTCGGCCGGCGGAACCACCATCAGCGGCCCCGGCCCCAACGCCGTCGCGGTGAAGGGAATGTGATACCGGCCATAGCGATAAAGGGCGGTCATATTCTGTCCCTGGCTCAAGAGCAGGGCTTGATTGCCCGCGCCCGCGCTCAGGAGATTGAACTCGTCGATGGTCGCGTCGGGCGCGAAGTTGCGGAGGGCCCTCGGCGAGCCCGGCAGCGACCCGCGGATCGCCGTCGGAATCCAGACATCGGACTCCCCGATGCGCAAGGCATTGATCGCGTTGGCCTCGTAGATGCCCGTCATGACCGAAAACTCCCCCGTGGGCAGATTGGCGTTGGAGTTCACGTGACGACCGAAATCCATGGCCGGATTGGGCATCATGAACTCGCTGTAGCGGGCCCAGCTCTGGCCATTCCCCCCGAATACTGTGTTGTAGTTCGGCTGATTCCAGGCGCCGCCGGTATATGTCCCGTGCCCGATCCCGTTGACGTAGAGCCGCCTCCACGGCAACAAGCGAGCGTCCCAGATCGTCCATCCGGGATCATCCCCGCCCGCCATGTCCTTCGTGAAGTTCCACTGATACATGAAATGCATCCAACGTCCCGCCGCCAACGGATTGCGCAGGAGGTAATAAGGCGTCCGCTGATAGGTGCCCGCCGCATGGCGGCGGCAGGAGATCGACTGCCCCGCGCAGTTTCCAGGATAGCCCGTCACGTCGTGGAGGTGATGGTTCAAGGTCGGCGTGCCCGCCGAATTGCCCGCGTCGGAATAACATCGCGCCGGGCACCATTGGCCGGGAATCGTCTGGAACGACTGCTCGTTGAGGAAGATCATCGAGGCCGGCCGAATCGGCACATACTTGCCGTGCGTGCCGTTCCACGTCAGCGCCCCTTGAACGGGAGGCGCGAACCCCCACCATTCCAGAGACATGAAGCCCGCCCCCGGACGCTGCGACGGACAGAAGTAGTGCGTCATCGGGAACGGGTTCGCGCACCGCTCGTTGTAGATCGGCCATGTGTCGTAGATGTCCATGCGGTTGTCCATGCGAGTCCAGTTGAAGTACTCCCGAACCTTCCCCGCCATCTCGGGATAGTATTTCGGCTTCAGCCAATAGCAGAACGTCAGCGCGTACTGGCGATGCCCGATCCCCATGCCCAGCCCGAGCGCCGCCGCGTTGATCCAGTACGCCAACGTCGAATGGCGCTCCAGATAAACCCCGTCGACGCGCATGTCCAACGGCGCGCTCACTTGCCAGTTGGGCAACGCCCCGGAACCGGCGCGATCCGGCACCCGGAACGACCGCGCCAACCGATGACGATTTCCCCCGGAATTCGTCGTGATGTCCGGGCCCATGGTGGGATCGTACACGCCGGCCCGCACCTCCGATTGTCCCGCCGGCGGAGAAGGCAACGGGTCGGGATAGCACTCGTTGACTTCGCCGGCGATCGTAAAACGGCTGAGATTGCGGCGCTCGCCTTCGACGGCGGCTCCACCGCTCGAGCCGGTAGCGGTATTGTGATGCAGCCAGTCGCTCCCCACGAAATGGCTGTGCATCACGTGACCCGTCTGATACTTGTACCGGCAATTGACGCCGTGGCCCGGGTCTCCGCTCTTGCCGTCGATGTACGGCTGCACGGGCGTGCCCGGCATCTTGAACCCGTCCGAGTCCCCCAGGTTCGTGGGCCAGGTGATGTAACCGTCCCACTCGCAATCCTCCGGAGCGATCCCGATGTCGGGCTCCGGTCCTATCTCGATCGAACGACCGTTGTTCGTGGTCGGCAAGGACGTCCGGATGGCCACGTTGTCCGCCCAGTAGTTCACCCCGGCCGGTTGTCCGACCGGCTGCGGCACCGACGGACCGTACCCGTAGAAGTCCTTCTGGCTGGTGAAACGGATCGCGTCGTAGAGCTTCACCACGGCCTCGACGCGGAACTCCGCCATGACGCCGGCGGGATTCGCCGGCGAGACGGCCAGCGCGTCGGGGATCGCCTGGGGCGGGCGAAGAACCCGGCCGAGCGATTCGATCTCGAAATACCCCGTCGGAAAGAACGTCCCCTCGGTCGACATGACGATGAGGTCCGTCTTATCGACCAGGAGGTTCATGTTCTCGTCCGGATTCGTCTCGTTCAGGTGCAAGTTCGGATTGAAGTTCGCCTTGATGGCGTCGGCGATCGCTTGGCTCCCCAGATGCTCGTACATCGAGCGCTGGAACGGTTCGCTGCCCGTCAAGCCGCCCACCGACCACCCGAACGAGTTGCCGGACGTGGTGGACGGTCCGAAGTAGTAGAAGTTCTGACTCGCGGCTCGAGGATCGCGCAGGACCGGCGTATCCACCAAGGTGTCCAGAAACATGTAGAATTGCCGCCAGCTGCGGAAAGGCCCGCCGAAGGGCGTGTTGGCGTAGTTGATGCCGGAGTTCGGACCGGTCACGCGTTCGCGGCAGGCGATGATCTCCCGGGCGATCCAATCCGCGCTGCACGGCCCCGTGTTGGGCGCGGGCCGGACGGGATAGCTCGTGGCCAAGAGACCGAATTCGTCGCAGTCGTTTCCGGAGGAATCATAGCTGTGGACGATCGAGGTGACGCCTCCCATCGTGGAATTGAAGGTCGACGCGCCGAAACCGTCGGTCGCTTGGGCCGGCGGGCTGTCCAAACGGCGCTCGCACACCCAGAAACCGTGCACGTCCGCCAACAGCGCCATCAGCACCTCGCGGGGCGCGGCGTTCAGGTTCACGGGCGCGCGCGACGTAAGCTCGATCCACTGGGGGAACAGCTCGTCCATTCCGTATACCGCCGCTTGATTCCCCAAGAGGTTGGGGATCAACCCCGGACCGTTGCCCGCCAGCATCAATCGGTTCCCGGGCGGAGGAGGGATGTTTCCGTCCTTGTCCTTGCCGCGCCCGAAACGATAGCGAGGGTTGGGATCGCCGCGAAAGTAGATCGTCCCAGGCCCGGGCATCCCCGCGATGGAGTACCCGGCCGGCCGGCCCGGAGGATTGTTCACGCCGAACATCGGACCGTTGAACCAGGAATCGTAGTACCCGCGCACGGAAGGATCGTCCGAGAGCGGAACCGGATTGGCCACGCTGCGGTCCACCCAGCCGTGAGCCGTGATGAACGGCGCCACATTCTGGTAATGCTGGCGCCCTACCGCTTCGCCGAATTGCCTGCACAGGATGTCCAATACCTCGCGCTTGGACTTGTACCCTGTCGGGGGTCTGTGCCCGATGATGATGTTGCCCAGGCCCATCACTTGAATGATTTCGCCCAATCGATTGAGAATCCGTCGGAGGTTCTTGGTGACGCTGCCGTAGTTGGCGCTCTCGTTGACGCCGTCGTTGATGTAGATCATCCCGCTGCAATCGCGAATGCAGAGGGTGAAGATATCGCTGTTGCGGCCGTACGTGCCGCTCTCCATGATCCCGCTGACGCCCACAGGAACCGTGGCGTTCGTCGAGGGCAGCCGCACCCAGATGTTGCGCGGAGTGAAGCTCGCGGCGTCCGTGGGATTCTGGGGAACTTCCAGGGGTCCGAAGACGTTGCCGGCCGCGATCGTCTCCAAGGCCAAACTGGGAGAGGTCGCCTCATCGAGCGGCGCGCCCACCAGGGCCGGATCGCCTATCTCGGCCGTATCCCTTCCATAATATCGAAGGGCCTTCAGGAACTCGGGCTTGCCCAGCAGTCCCGAGTTCATCGCCTCCGTCAAGCGGCTGTACGCGTGTTCGACACCCGTTCGAGCCAGCAACTTGGCGCGAACGCCGTCGAGATAATTCTCCGCCACCTGACGCTCCAAACTCTGCAGCGACGCGAAGGTCACCGCCAAGAGCGCCAAGACGAACAGAACCCCCAACACAATGATCAGCACCGCGCCCCGTCGTCCGACCTTACGCCGCATATCCCCTCCGGCACTCTGCCTGGGCACACATTTCTCTACCCTTGAGGAACGGCAAATGGCCCGCCAACGCAAAATAGCCGCAACCCATTGCATCACAGCTAATTACGAAAGAAACCATCGGCCGAGGTTGTTACGCCCCGGTAATGAGGTTACGTCGGGGTAAGAAGCCCACTCCAAGTCCACGGGTTTGACTGCCCTGTTCAAAAGTGTTCGCCCGCTCATCGGTTCGTCCGTTCGTGCCTGGGGTCTCTTGAACGGATGAACTTGTGAACGGTTATGTCCCCTGGAATCGACGCAGAGTACTGTTCAGACCGTCGAAAGCTTGCTGGCACTCCTTGAACACGTTGACGTCCAACTCGGTGCGCTCCTCGGCCGACCCTTGCCGCACCGCGCGCCTTTGAACCACGAAGTCGTCCAACTTGTCGAGGACTTCCACGGATTTCGCGCACCACTCGGCGATCTCTTTCTGCCGCCCGTCGCGCTTCTCCTCGTCGGGGAACTCGCTCTCGATCGCCTCCGCGTTGCGCTTCGCCGCGTCCCTGGCCGCCTGCCAGACCTTCTCCGCCGCATCCAACGACTTCTCGTCGGCCTGTTCCATGCGGATCACGGCGACGTAATCATCCCAGGTGGTCCGGGCATAACGCAGCGGCAGGATCACGCGTTCACGATCCAGCGCGCGCAGCGCGCGCCGGATATAGACGTGCACCCGCTCCAGATTCCATTGCATGTTGACGTTGGCCGGGATGTCTCCCCCGCCCTGCATGATGTGCTGCGCGTCCGCGCTGTCCGGCGCATAGCCCTGCAACGGCGTCCCCGGCGAGCAGTTGTCCAGCTCGTTCAGGGTGTCGGCCACGATCTGAACGCTGCACGTATAAAGGGAGCCGTCCGAGAACTTCCTGACCTTCTCTCTCTGGGCCTGAACGTCCCGGCGAATCGGCTCCCACGCGCGCATGTCGCCGCCCGTGGACAAGAAGCTCTCCACCTGCCGCAGCAGGCCCTTGAGCCGATCGGTGAACTCCACGACCTTGGGATGTTCCGACTTCAACTGCCCCACGAGCGTCTCGGGATTCACCAGACACAGATTGTACGAACGCTCCCAATCCACGTACGTCGGACCCAGCTCGTTCTCCACCCGGGCGTCTCTTTGCGCGAACCTCATATACTGCACCGTGTAGCGATAGAAGCCCGAGTTCACATCGAGCCGAGTGTTGAATTGCTTTCCCTTCACTTTCGCCGATACCGTCGCAATCCCTCCCATGAACACCGGCACGATCCGGCACTCGATCTTGTGATGAACCAACGTCTCCGTCTCCAAGCCGACCACGATCGTCAAAATGGCCTCGTCGGGCAGTTTCACGGTGCCCGACAGTTCGACATGCCCTCCCTTGTCCTTGGCGACCACTTCCAGAGTCTGGTCGCCGGGATCCTGCTGTGCCCTCGCCGGAGACAGCCCGATGACCGCCACCGTGGCTAGCGCGACAATGAACCTCATGGCCCCTCCATGACCTCTCCCGCCCTTACTTGCCCTTCTTTTCCCTCTCCGCCTTCGCCTTCTTCTCCCGCCAGAGCTTCTCGTTCGTATGCGGGAAATTGGGTTGCGCCGCACACTCCTGGCGCATCTTCTTCTTGGTGCAGATCGGCTCCTGGCACTTGTCGGTTTCCGTGGAATTCCACCCGCACCCCTCGCAGAGATACACGATGAGCGCGCGGTCGACGAGCTCCTCCATGTCCTCGCCGCAGCACTTCCCCTTCTCGAAGCTGTCGTTCTCCGGATGACACGGGGCATGGTAGTACTTCTTCACACATACCTTGCGCTTGGCGATCCGGTGGGATTTAAACTCCTTGTTCTTGGCGTGCTCGGCGACCTGTTCGTCGTTGAGCAAGCCTCCGCAGTGCATGCAGAACGATCCCGTCTCGATCTTCTTCAGATCGCACGCGTCGGGCGGCCGCGGACCCGGCCCCCTGGGAGCGGGTTGGTGCGGCGGAGGTTCCTGCCCCGCCAGCGCCACAGTCAGAAAAGTCGCCGACAACAGCGCCGCCAGAGCAGTCCGTCTCATCATCCACCCCCATTTCGTCCGGACCAGGCGCGCACCTCACTCATGAAGGCGACACCTCATTGTCGTATACTTATACGCCTCGGAATTGAGGAAGTCCATTTCGATTATGCTGCGCGAAACGACGCTGCTCCTGCTGTACGCCTTGGCCGGCACCCCCCAAGATCCCGAGGTCCAGGATCTGCTGGACCGCATGGCCGCGCGCACCGAGAAGATCGCGGCCCTGGAGTGGCGCGCCTCGACCTGGCTGGACTGGCGCGATTACACCGACCGCGGGAATTCCGCCCTGGGCCGATTCGCCCGATCCGAGGGCCTGCGCACGGAAGTGACGATCGTCTCCTGCTCCGAGCCGGAAGAGCATCGACCGGAGTTCGTCCCGAACCGCTTCATGATCGCGTGGACGCCCGACGGCCTCTCCGTCGCCTTCGGCACCTTGCTGATGGAGGAAGCTACAGCCCTCGGTCCGCCGCATCTGCTGCTCCGCGCCAAGAAGGGCGACCCCGCCCTGGCCGCCGTCGATCCCCACTTCCTCATCCCGATGCTCCCGATCCTGATCCTCATGAACTCGCCCATCCTTTGCGCGACGTTGGACCCTCATCTCATCTTCGAGTACCAACCTCCGGCACGTCTCGTGGGGCGCGAGCGCTTCAGCGACCGCGACTGCTTTCGCCTGGATGTGCGCCACACCGTCGGCGATCAACCGATCCCCAGGGTGTGGTACCGCGTCCGCGAACAGGAGAAGTCGTACTACGTGAACGTCGATTCCTTCCTGATCGAGGGCGTCGTCTACCGACAAACCGTCGACCTCGGCACGGGATCGGCCCGCCTCGTCGCCGTTTCCAAAGTCGAGTCCAGGATCGCCGGCGGCGATCACGCCGGGCTCCCGTTGGAGGTGACCACCCAGGTGACCATGGACAACGCCCCCGGCATGGTCACCGCCTTCCGCCAGACGATTCAGTACCGACCCGAACCGCCTCCCCCGCGGAGCATCGCGGGTTGGGAAGCCGACGCGTCTCAGCCCGCAGGTTCGCTCGCGTGCGTCGACGCCGCCCCTTCCCAAGGCGCCGTGGATTCCTACCTCCGACAGGCGTACACGCGAGCCATCGCCTGCTTCGGCTGGTCCGCCACCGGACGCGCCGACGTCCCCGCCGACGACGTCCTCCTGCGGGCGATGCGCGAGGCGGCGGCCCTTGCGCCCGACGCGGGAAGCGTGCTGGCAAACCTCCACTGGTTTCTCGCGCGCTGGCAGAAGCACGACGAGGCCCGGAAGATCCTCGAGCGAGCCCAGGCGGCCCAGCGCCTTACGGCCGGCGACGCGGCGTACTTCGCGCGCGCCCTCCTCTCCGACCGTCATCCCGAGGCGGCCCTGCGACTGCTCGACCGGGCGGGACGTCCGCCCGATCCCTTCCTGCGAGCCCAGGTCTCGATCGACCGCATGCGCGCCCTCCTCGCGCTGGACCGCCCCGAAGCCGTCATCGAGGAATTCGCCGCGGCCACGAAGACCTTCGGTTCGTTCGAGGAGAAGCTCCACTACCTCAAACACGCCGCCGACGTGGCCGCGCGCTTGCGCGCCGATGCGACCGCGCGGCGCCACGCGACCGCCCTGAAGGCGGCTCTCAACATAATGGAAGGAGATCCCATCTTCGACGTCGCGCGCGCGGCCTGGGCCGCTTGGGAAGACCCCGACGCGGAACGACGCATCCTCGAGCGGCTCCTCGACGCGTCTCCCTCCGATCCGCACCTGCGCCACCTGTATCTGCGCTGCGCCTGGCGACAGATGGCCACCCGCCTCGAGCCCGAGCTGGCGGTCTGGCCCAACGGCAAGCTGGGCCCCCTGGGACAAATCGACCGGTGGGAGCGCGCCCTCGAACCACGCCGGCGCGAGCAGGCCCGGGCGTTCTCCGAGCGAACCCGTCTCTGGGCCGAGAAAGATCCCCGCGCGGCGTTTCTCGCCGGTCTCGGGTTGATCCGCTCGGGCGCCCCTTCCGAGAGTTGGCCTTGGTTCGAGAAGGCCCTGAACGCCGCGATCGGGGAATCGGACGACCCGGTTCGTCTGCACGGCACGGGTCGGGTCACGTCGGAAATCGCGCAATACGCCCTGCGCCACCGCCGGCTCGATGTGCTGGAGCGAACGGCGCGCGTGTGGCTCGACGTCATGGAGCGGTCGCAAGCGCCGGATCCTCAGTTTTGCGAAGAGGAAACGCTTCCTCCCCTGCTCTTCGCCGGCGAACTCCTCGACCAAGGGAAGTACGCCCAGGTCTTCCGGCTCCTGAAAGTGGACCACCGCTTCTACGTGGGCGCCGCGCGAATGCTGTCCGAGAAGCTGGCGAAGATCCCGCCGGATCGGTTCGTGGACGCCGTTCTGGCCGAATGGGAGAACCGGCCTTCGGCATCGCAAGCGCTCTCGCTGCGCTCGTGGATGCGGCAGTACACCCCGCATTCGGAGGAGGTCACGCGAACGCTCGCCCGCGCGCTCGGGCGTGTCTCGGATCCCGACGAGCGCCTATCGATGACGCTGGCGCAATCGTGGATGCAACTGGGCGACGTCGCCAAAGCCGTCCTTGCGGCCGAACAGGCGTATGGCCGCGCGCCCGACGACGAGCGGGTCGCGCTCTTCTTCACGCGCTTGCTCGTGTTGAACGGACAGTCGGAACGGGCCCGCGCCGTCCTGACGGGATTCCTCGCGACCCATCGCGTCGTCCGGCCGTTCCATGTCGGCCGGGCCCTGGAAGAGGCGGAGGCATTCGAGAGCGCGCTGGAACAATACGAAGCCGCGCTGAAGGCGGGCGCGCGGCCGTGGTTGGCGCTGGGCCCGCTCTACGAGCGCCTCGAGCGATGGGACGACGCGATGCGCTGCTACAACCGCGCGTTGGCGAGCGACGCGGACTGGCCGAAGTGGGAGGAGATCGAGGAGTTGCCGGACTCTCCTTCGACCCATCGTCTCGCCCCGACCCCCTCGCAAGGGCGCGCGCGAATCCTGGCGAAGCTGGGTCAGGACCACTACATCGACAAACTCTTGAGCGCGCCGATGGAACCTGGCCCGGAAGCCGCCGCGCGGGTGACCGAGTTGCTGAAGACGATCGAATCGAGCACCGAGCCCCGGGCGCGGCAACAGGCATGGGAGGAGCTGCGCGGATTCGACCGCAATGTCGCGAAGCTCGTGCATCCGCTCCTTCGATCGGACGACCCGACCGTGGCCGCGTTCGCGCGCGAACTGCTGGGGTTCTGGGCGGAACCGAGGTAGGGTGCTACCGCCACCCCATCACGGGATGAAGCTGCGGCGCCATGACGGCCTCCCGTCCCAACGCGGCACGAAAACGCGCCAGCCGCTCGCCGGTCGGCCGCGCGGTCCGCTCGTTGACCGGCGTCACCGGCTGCAGCACGACCGGCATCCCCGGCGGGATGATGCCCGCCGCGCGCACGACG
This sequence comes from Planctomycetota bacterium, assembly GCA_016190155.1. GTDB lineage: Bacteria > Planctomycetota > MHYJ01 > MHYJ01 > JACPRB01 > JACPRB01. The sequence goes on along the minus strand of JACPRB010000304.1, from coordinate 5,135 downwards.
TCCTCGTCGCGGGAGTCCTGCATCAGCACGATCTTGACGAAGGCGTCCTTGCCCCGCGCCGACTCCAGGCACGCCTGCGCATCGTCCCAGTCCATCCGCACGCCGGAACACGACGGGAGCTTCACGTCGAACGCGAACGTATCGACGAGGTCCGCCACGCGCGCCAGGCGGTCCGCCAGCGTCCCGCTTGTCTCCAGATACACGGGCAGCCCGCGCCCCCGCACTCCCGTCATGACCGCGCGCAGGAATTCCGGCTGCAAGAGCGGCTCTCCGCCCGTGAACGCGACGGAATGGAACCCCTCGCCCGCGCGCCACGCGTCGATGGCCGCGAGCACCTCCTGCGCCGACGTCGGATTGGAACGGACGTCCTCCTCGAGGCGCCACGTCTTCGAGCGCGACCACGATTCGGGGGTGTCGCAGTAGACGCATCGCATGTGGCATCCGCCGAGTCGGACGAAGATCTGCCGCGCCCCCGCGTAGGGGCCTTCGCCCTGCCAGGACCGGAACATCTCGACGAGATGACCGTTCATTTCCTCTGGACCGGCTGCGCCTCTTCCAGCGCCCGCAGGCTCCGCAGGCATGATTCGCATCGCCGACACCACTCCGCCTCGCCCTCGTAGCAGGGCCAAATGAGGTCCAGCGGCGCCCCGATCCGGCGTCCTTCGCGGACGATCCGTTTCTTGTCCCACCGGGCGGTCGGGCCGGCCACCTTGACGTGATTGGCCGTCGAGTACCATAGCGCGCGCGTCGCCGCCGCGAGGTAGGCGGGCGTGTTGTCCGGGAACGTCGCCCCTTCCTCTTTGTTGAAGCCGGCCAGGATCGTGTCGGCGCCCATCGATTCCGCCAGCGACGCCGCGATGTTGATCATGGCGCCGTTTCGATTCGGCACCCAGACGACCTTGGCCGATTCACGGACGGCCCTCCGGTCGCGCAGGTCGGGCGACGGCAGGCTCATCGAGTGGTCGACCAGCGCCGACTTCGTGACGGCAGCCAGCCAAGGCAATTCGATGACGCGATGCCCGACGCCGTAATGGTCGGCGATCGCGCGGGCCGCGTGGATCTCGCGCGACGCCGCGCGCTGGCCGTAATCGAACGTCAACGCGAGGATCGTCTCCTTCGCCTTGAGGGCGAACGCGACGGTGGAATCCAGGCCGCCGGAGAGGAGTGCGACGCATTTCATAAGCTGCGGAGTAACCCGTTCGTCTGTTCTTCCGTTCGCCCGTTCCTGCGTTCACTCGTTCGTACGCTTGAAGGCGACGGATAACGCATGCCCCGGTGGACCAGAAGCCCTGAACGGATGAACTCGTGAACCGGTGAACACATACGCTGGGGATTATAGCGAAGCGGCCGTTCGAACCGTAGTATGCTCGCATGCGCGTTTTCGTCGCCGTCGCGATCGATGAGCTCATCAAGGACGAGCTTGCGCGGACGATCGAGCGACTCCGGCGCTCGGGGGCCGACGTCAACTGGGTCGTCCGCGAGAATCTGCATCTCACGATCAAGTTCCTCGGGTGGGTCGAGGACGAGCCCCTCGGACGTCTGCGTGACACGCTGCGCTTGGAGGCGGCACGCTTCTCTCCGATGGAGCTGGAGTTCCACGGCCTGGGGCGGTTTCCCCCGCGCGGCACCCCACGCGTCGTCTGGGCGGGATGTCGCGGCGATCTCGCGGGACTGGCCGGCGCGATCGACCGCGCCGCGGCGTCGATCGGCGTGCCGGCTGAAACGCGTTCCTTCGCGGCGCACCTTACGTTGGGGCGCGTGAAGTCGGCTGGAGGCGCGCGCGACCTGACGAATCAGATCGCCGCCTGCGCCGGCACCGTGTTCGGCAAACAAACGGTCCGCGGCGTCGCCCTCGTCAAGAGCACGCTGACCGCGAACGGACCGATCTACGACGTTGTCGAAACCTTTTCGCTCGCGCCATGAAGAGACTCGCGCCGATCGTGCTGCTGCTGTCGTGCGCGGAACCTCGACCACCGGCGGAGGCCGTCCGCGCCTTGAGACAGCACTATGAGCGGACGGGCGATCCGGCGGCCGCCGCGGCGTACATCCAAGCCGTCCTGCAGGCCCCGACCGCGGAGATCCGGCGCGCGCTTCTCGAACAGGTCGAAGCCTTTCCGGATCCCGACGGCGTCCTGCTCGATCCCCTTCTGAAGGCAATCGGCGACGCCGAGGGCGTGACGGAGGGCATGCTCCGGACCGCGGCCGCGCGCACGCGGGATGAGGCCACGGAAGCGATGACGCGATATCTGACCCGTGAGCGCGTTTCCGGATCGGATGCCCGGCAGATCGCGGTGCGTTATCTGGGTCGCGCGGCACGCATCGGTCGTCCCGACGCGCTGGACTTCCTGACCCGGCTGATCCCCGCCGCCGACGAATCCCTCGCGCGCGCGATCGACGAGGAGCTCGCGCTCTTGGCCGGCAAGGTCGCGACCGGCAATTGGCGCGGCTGGTACCTGGCCCACGCCGCGAAGACGCGATGGGGGTGGCTGGCGGAGGCGGCCGGGGGGTGGCTGGGCGAGCCCTTCGATCCCGCCAACCGCGCGCACATCGATAAGGTGCTCGCCGGGCTGGACCCGCGCCAGGAGCTCGAGCCGGAGTTCTCGCTGCTGGAGCCGTTGCTGGGAAGGCGCTTCGGCTACGTCAGCCCGCGGTACGCCTTCGCGGAATCGGAGATCCCCCCGCCCGAAGAGGCCGTCAAGAGGATTCGCGACTGGTGGACCGAGAACGGGCCGCGGGCGCGATACGACCAGGGGACGGGCCGGTGGGAGCTCAAGTAGGAGTGCTTTCCTCTCTTCTGGGTCCTCAGAAATCCTGCTTGCCCAACCCCATCAGGAACTCCGCGTTGGACTTGGTCTTGCGCATCCGCTCGACGATCGTCTCGGCGGCCTCGATGAGCTTCATGTCGGCCAGCACCTTGCGCAACAGCCAGATCCGCTGCAGCTCGTCCTTGTGCAACAGCAGCTCCTCCTTGCGGGTCCCCGAGCGCGTGAGATCGAACGCCGGGAAGATCCTGCGGTCGGCCAGCTCGCGCACCAGATGCAGCTCCATGTTGCCCGTGCCCTTGAACTCCTCGAAGATCACCTCGTCCATGCGCGAACCGGTATCGATCAGACAGCTTCCGATGATCGTCAGCGATCCGCCCTCCTCGACCTTCCGCGCCGCGCCGAAGAAACGCTTGGGCCCCTGGAAGGCGGTCGAATCGATGCCGCCCGAGAGGATGCGCCCCGAGTGCGGCGCTTCCGTGTTGTACGCGCGCGTCATGCGCGTGATCGAGTCCACGAGGATGGCGACGTCCTTCTTGTGCTCGACCATGCGCTTGGCGTATTCGAGCACCATCTCCGTCACCTGGATGTGACGCGCGGGCGGTTCGTCGAAACAGGAGGCGATGACTTCCGCGTTACCTTTGAGGTTGCGCCGAAAGTCGGTGACTTCCTCGGGGCGCTCGTCGATCAGAAGGACGATCAGCTGCACCTCGGGGTGATTGCGCAGGATGGCGTTGCCGATCTTCTGCAGCAGGATCGTCTTCCCCGTGCGCGGCGCGGCCACGATCAGGCCGCGCTGGCCCTTCCCGATGGGCGCGATGAGATCCATCACGCGCAGCGAGATCTCCTGATAGTCGGTCTCCAGCCGGATGCGCTCGTTGGGATGCAGCGGCGTGAGGTTTTCGAACACGACGCGCGCCTGCGCGGTCTCGGGATTCTCGTGATTGATGGCTTCGACCTTCAGCAGCGCGAAGTACTTCTCGCCGTCCTTGGGGGGACGGATCTGCCCGCTGATCATGTTTCCCGTGCGCATGCCGAAGCGGCGGATCTGCGACGGCGAGATGTAGATGTCGTCCGGGCACGGCAGATAGTTGTATTTCGGCGAGCGCAGGAACCCGAAGCCTTCGGACAGCACCTCCAGGACGCCCTCGCCGAAGAGCAGGCCGTTCTGCTGCGCCTTCGCCTGGATGATCCGGTAGATGAGGTCCTGCTTCTTCAGGCCCATCACGTCCCGAATGGCTTCTTGTTTGCAGATCTTCAGGAGCTCCGCGACGGTGCACTCCTGCAGCTTGGAGAGGTAGATCTCCTCGCGCTTGACGCGTTCGTACTTGTCCGTCGCCTCTCCCTTCGGAGTCGTCGCGGCGGCGGTCCCATTCTCGGCCGGGGCCACCTGCGTCTCGGCGTGGACTTCGTGGGGCGCGGGCGTCTCATGATTCTCGGAAGCGGGCTTCTCCGCCGGGGCGGCAGAGGCGGACGCATCGGCGACGGTCCGAGCGGGCGGAGGCGTCTCGGGATCATCCCCTCGGGATTTGCGCGGCGGGACTGCACCACCCATAGTGGGACCTCATTCTTGAAAGGGCTTGACCAGTTTCAGATACAGCCGTTCGACCTGTCGCTTCGTGGCGGCCAAGGAGCCGCCGTTTCTGATGATGATGTCGGCCCCGGCCCGCTTGCGGGCGGGACTCCATTGCAGGCGCTCGCGCCGGCGCAACTCCTCGAGCGACCACCCCCGTCTTCTCGCCCGGGCTTCGCGAGCCTTTCGCGGAGTGTCCACGTACACGACCACGTCGCACCAAGCATCGGCGCCCGTCTCCTGCAAAAGGGCCGCATCGACGATCAAGAGCCCCCGTGCCGCACGGATCTTCGCGCGGATCTCGCGGACGACCTGCGGATGGACGATGGCGTTCAACCGCCGGATGTCCCGCGCGCTTCGGAACGCCCGTCGGGCAAGGGCGCGGCGATCCACTTCGTCATCGGTAAGAACGTCCGGACCGAAGGCGCGCGCGACGGCTCGCCGGATGGAGGGGCGATTCAGCGCCCGGTGGGCGATCTCGTCCGCATGGACGCAGCCGGCTCCGAGTTTTCTAAAGAGCGCCGCTACCGTACTCTTGCCGCCGGCCACGCCTCCCACCAGACCTACGACGAGCTTCGGGCGCTGCATCGGTGTCAGGAGCGGGAAGGCATCACTTGGGGATACTCTGCGTGGCTGTCGGTTCGGCGGAAATCAGCGAATCCGTAAAGAAGTCTAGCACGCTCTTCCTCGCGGTGTCAACGTGCGCAACGAACAAACGCAGGGGTAACCGTTCAGCCGTTCGTTCGTTCTTCCGTTCACCGGTTCTTGCGTTTACCCGTTCCTGCGCTCGAAGGCCTTTG
>JACPRB010000311.1 GCA_016190155.1 Planctomycetota bacterium | reverse complement strand
GACCAGGAAGGAGAACGCAGAGTTTTCTTTTCAAGGAAGGAATCTCTGCATCCCCTGCCCGAGTTCACGGTGAGCGAAGTCGAACCCCTTTGCTGTGCTAATCTTTGTGCTACGACAAGATTTTTCATAAACCTCCAGGCCAGTCGCCTGAGTATCTCTGAGGAAGGCAGGAAACCAGGAAAGAAAGTCGGTCGTCCTGTCCTTCGATCTTCCTCCTGGCTTCCTGGCTTCCTCATAGTATTCTCCGGACGGAAAACGGAGGATCCCCGAGTTCGGTTGCGGTCGCCGCGCTGGGATTTGGGAGTTTGGATTTGGGAGTTTGATATAGTGGTTCGCCCATGAAACACCTGCGCCGCCTGTGGCCCTACGTACGCCTCCATCGCCGGCGCTACGCCCTGGGGCTGGCGCTCGTCGCCCTGGGCACCCTCGCCAGCGCCGCCGCCCCGGCACTCATCAAGTTCGCCATCGACGCCCTCCAGAACGGCGCCACGCAGCGGTTCTTAACGCTGGCCGCCCTGGCCATCGTCCTCCTGGCCCTCGTTCGCGGCGTCGTCCACTTTGCCGGCCGCACGCTCATCCTCACGACCGCTCGGCGCATCGAGTACGACGTGCGCAACGATCTCTACCGGCACCTGATGCGCCTGCCGCCCTCCTTCTACGATCGCCGCGCCTCCGGCGACATCACCTCGCGCGCCATCAACGACCTCGACGGCGTCCGGATGATGGTCGGCTTCGCGCTGATGTCGCTCGTGGGCACGAGCCTGATGTTCGCCTCATGCTTGACCGGCATGTTCGCCATCGATGGGAAGCTCACGCTCCTCTGCCTGGCGCCGCTGTCGCTCGTCACCCTCATCACCGCCGCCAGCGGAGCCGCGATGCACGCAAAATCGCTCGCCGTCCAGGACCAACTCGGCACGCTCTCCGCCCGCGCCCAGGAGAATTTCACCGGCGCCCGCGTCGTGCGCGCCTTCGCGCAGGAAGAGCACGAGATCGAACGCTACCGCCGGGAGTGCGACGAGTACCTCCGCCGCAACATGTCGTTGGTCCGCCTGCGCGCGACGATCTACGCGACCATCACTTTCTTCACCCAACTGGCCGTCGTGGCCACGCTGTGGATGGGCGGCCGCGGCTTGATCCGGGGATCCTTCAGCGCGGGCGACTTCGCCGCCTTCACCGCCTACCAGTTCATGCTGGTCTGGCCGATGGTCGGCCTAGGCTGGACGATCACGATGGTCCAGCGCGGCGTCGCCTGCCTGGGCCGGATCACGGAACTCCTGGAGGCGCCCCCCGAGCAGCGCGACGGAAGCGCCTCGGGCACGGACTTCGCCGGTCGCATCGACGTCCGAAATCTCACCTTCCGCTACGACGAGGACCGGGAGCCCGCGCTGCGCAACGTCTCCTTCGCCATCGAGCCCGGCGAGACGGTGGCCATCGTCGGACGTACCGGCTCCGGCAAGAGTTCCATCGCCGCACTGCTCACCCGCCTCTACCCGGCGCCCGCCGGCACGATCTTCGTCGACGGCAAGGACGTCAACGACATCCCCGTCGAGGAGCTGCGCAAGGCCGTCGGATGCGTGCCCCAGGATCCTTTCCTCTTCTCCGATACGCTGCGCGAGAACATCGCCTTCGGCAGCCTCGACGGACAGGCCGGCGTGGAGCGCGCCGCCGCGCTGGCCCGCATCGCCGCCGACGCCGAACGCTTTCCGGGCCGGCTGGATCAGATGATCGGCGAACGCGGCGTCACCCTGTCGGGCGGCCAGAAACAACGCACCGCGCTGGCCCGGGCGCTGGTTCGCCGGCCGGCCATCCTCATCCTCGATGACGCCCTGTCGAGCGTCGACGCTCACACGGAACGCGAGATCCTCGATGAGCTGCGCTCGTATCGCAAAGGTCGCACGTGCATCGTGATCACGCATCGCTTGGCGGCCGTTCGGGACGCCGATCGGATCGTGGTGCTCGGCGCCGGCGAAGTCGCCGAAACGGGCCGGCATGACGAGCTGGTCGCCCGCGGCGGGCTCTACGCCCGGATGTGCGAGCGGCAACAGATCGTCGATCAACTGGAAGGCCCGTAGATGGATCCCCACGAAGAAGAGGCCCTCGGCAAGGCGTACGACGGACGGTTGATGCGCCGGTTCCTGCGCTATATCCGCCCGCATTGGCCGTTGGCGGCGATCTCCCTGTTCTTCATCTTCGCCCGCATCGGCATGGATCTCGTCGGTCCATGGATCCTGCGCGCCGCCGTGGACGGGCCGATCGCGCGAAAGGACGCCGCCGGACTGCTGCCGTGGGTGCTGCTCTTCGCCGGTTCCATCGCGGGAATGGCCCTCTTCGAGGTCGTCGAAACGTGGGTGACGAACCTGGGCGGCCAGCGCATCATCCGGGACCTGCGCCTGCAGGTATTCTCCCACCTGCAACGCCTGCCGATGGCCTTCTACGACAAGACGCCGGTGGGCCGGCTCGTCGTACGAGTAACCAACGACGTGGAAAACCTCAACGAGCTGTTCACGTCGGGCATCGTCGCGTTCTTCGCGGACATCTTCCTTCTGGGCGGCGTCCTGGCCATGATGTTCGCCCTCTCCTGGAAACTCACGCTCGTCTGCCTGGCGTGCTCGCCGCTGCTCCTGGCCATCGTGCTCGTCTTCCGCCGGTTCGCCCGCGAAGCCTACCGCGACGTCCGCCAACGCATCGCCCGCCTCAACGCCTACCTCAACGAAAGCGTCAACGGCGTCCGGACGATCCAGATGTTCACGCGCGAGGAGGCGTGCGGCCGGAAGTTCAACGATCTCAACGCGGCCTTCCGTACGGCCTCGAATCGCGCCATCCTGCTCTACTCGTTCTTCTACCCGGGCGTGGAACTCGTGAGCTCCGTATCCGTGGCGCTGCTCGTCTGGTACGGAGGATGGTCCATCTTGGAAGGCACGCTCTCGTTCGGTTCGTTCCTGGCCTTCTGGTACTGCGCCCAGAAATTCTTCCAACCCATCCGCGATCTCTCCGAGAAGTACAACATCCTGCAGGCGGCGATGGCGTCGAGCGAGCGGCTGTTCAAGCTCCTGGACACGCCTCCCGCCCCCGGCGGACGCTCCCCCGCAGCCACCTCGGTTAGCGGCGAGATCGCGTTCGAGAACGTCTCGTTCAGCTACGACGACAGGACGCCCGTGCTCCGGGACATCACGTTCCACATCCGCCCCGGCGAGCGCCTGGCGATCGTCGGCGCGACGGGCGCGGGCAAGACGACGATCATCAACCTGCTCTTGCGGCTCTACGACGCGACGTCCGGCCACATCCTCATCGACGGGCGCGACGTCCGCGACCTGGATCCGCAGGCGCTGCGCCGCTCGATCGGGCTCGTCCTGCAGGACGTCTTCCTCTTCCAGGGCACCGTCGAAGACAACATCCGTCTGGGCGACTCCGCCGTCGCCCGCGGGCGCGTCGAAACCGCCGCCCGAATCGCCAACGCCGACCGTTTCATCACGCGGTTGCCCAAGGGCTATGACACGGACGTGCGCGAGCGCGGCACCGCGCTGTCGACGGGCGAGCGGCAGCTCCTTTCCTTCGCGCGCGCCTTGGCGACCGATCCGCGCATCCTCGTCCTCGACGAGGCGACCTCCAGCGTGGACAGCGAGAGCGAGGCGTTGATCCAGGAAGCGCTGGAGCGTCTGCTCGCCGGCCGCACGTCGATCGTGATCGCGCACCGGCTGTCGACGATCCGCAACGCGGATCGTATCCTGGTGCTGCATGATGGCCGGATCACCGAGCACGGCCGGCATGAGGAGTTGTTGAGCCGCGACGGCCTGTACTCGAAGCTGGTTCGTCTGCAGTTCGACCCCGTCGAATACAGAGGACCCTGAGAAGAAGAACCCACACCAGAGGACGCAGAGGACCCAGAGAAAAGTGGAAAACAAGACCGGGGGCGGTGGCTTTTCATCTCCCATGAACGGGGCAGGAATCACCCTATTCCTTTCTCCTCTGGATTACTCACGATGATCCTCCAGCGCTACGTGCTCAGGGAGCTGCTCGCGACGTTCGCCTTGTCGTTCGCCGCGACGGTGACCCTCTGCGCCGTCGGCGTCATCTTCCAGGCGTTTCGGGCGTTCGAAGGAATGACCGTCGACTACCTCGTCCGCTTGGCCCCCGTAGCCCTCAGCGCGATGTCGCCCTGGGCGATGATCATCGCCGCCTGCCTGACCGCCACCCTGGTCTACGGGAGGTTGGCCGCCGACAACGAGATCGACGCCGTCCGCACGAGCGGCATTCACGTGAACCTCATCTTCGTCCCCGCGATCCTCTTCGGGCTGCTCCTGTGCATCTTCGCGTACTTCATTCACGCGGAAGCCGCGCCTCGCGCGCGGTACGCCCGCCGCCTGATCGTCAAGGAGACGCTGCTGCTGGTCCTGCGCAATCCGCCGTCGGGACGACAACCCGAGCTGAAGATCGGCTCGCGAAACCGGTTGAGCTACGCGGATTTCACGGACGGCCGGCTGGTCCGCCCGGCGCTCTTGATCCTCAAGGAGGTGCCGCTCAAGAACGGCCGGAAGGAAAACCGTCCGGAGTGGCTCTGGTTCGCGCGAGAGGGCCACATCAAGGCCCCGCGGGACACGGAAGAGGGCGCGCCGTCGATCACCCTCGCGGACGCCGCCTTCGTCAAGTTCAACCCCATGTCGGATCCGGACCAGCCGGCGCCCGTCGCGGGCGACGGCCGGTACAAGCAGCCGCATACCGTAGAGTTCGAGCTGGACGACATCTACCGCCGATCCCGCGGGCCGTTGGACATGTCTACGCCCGAGCTCAACCAGTACCGGCAACAGTTCTCCCATGATCGGGAGCAGGAGAAGGGAGGCCGCTGCAGGCGGTGCGAGGCGGACACGGAGTATCACAGCCGGTTCGCCCGCTCGTTCGCGCCGCTGGCGCTGGTGCTGCTGTGCATGCCCATCGGCGTCTTCGTCAAGAAAGGAAGCCGCCTGGCCGGCATGGGCGCCGGGCTGCCCGCCATCTTGGGCTATATCGTGCTCATGATCGTCGGCGAGGGATTGGGCACCAAGGGGCGCCTGGACCCGCAGATGGCGGCCTACGGCCCGACCGCCGTGATCGCCCTGCTGGCGGGAGTGCTGCTGCTCAAGGTGTATCGCAAATGAAGCTCCTGGACCGCTACGTGCTGCACATCTTCCTGGCGGCGCTGGTCGTCTTCCTCGTCGCCCTGCTCGCCCTCTTCCTCGTGATCGACTTCTCGACGAAACTCCCACGGTTCCTGGCCCTCAGGAGCGTGTCGTTCCTGCCGTTCGTGGCGGAGTATTACCTTTGTCGCGTCCCGATGTACCTGACGCTCGTGCTGCCGACCCTGACGCTCTTCGCGGCCATGTTCACCATGATCAAGCTGCAGAAGACCAACGAGGTGCTCCCGATCGTCGCCGCGGGCGTCAGCATGAGACGCCTGGCGGTGCCTTTCGTCCTCGTCTCGCTCGTCGCGGGAGCGCTCGTGGCCGCCATCGACGAGTTCGTGCTCCCGCCGCTGACGCCGCGCATCGGCGATACCGACGAAATCCTCCTCACGGAGGAGATGACCTACGGACGCGTGGCGTACGACGCCCGAGGCAACCACATCTGGGCCGCGTCCTACGATCACGTACGCAAGGAGATGCACGACGTCGTGCTGTCGAAGTTCTCGACGGATCTCAAGCACGAGCTCATCGCCAACGCGCGCCTCTGCCGCTGGGACGAGCCGCGCCAACGCTGGGTGCTGCTCGAGGGGACGATGTTCCCGTACGACGCCGAAGGTAATTCCATCTTGAACGAACGGCCGGGCGCCCCGCCTCAACGGAGATCCGTGCCGATCCCGCAGAACGGCTTCACGCTCGACTCGGACATCCTGCCGCAGGACCTCCAGCGCAAGATGTCCGTCACGGGACAGTATTACTCGCTGTCGGAGATCAACGAACGGCTCCAAAAGCACCCGCAGGACGCCAAGCTCCAGATCATGCGCCACGCCAAGTTCTCCACGCCGTTGTCGAGCCTCGTCATCCTCCTCCTGGGGTTGCCGTTCGTCGTCTCGACCCGCCAGAAGGGCTTTTTCCGAGGGCTCACCCTCTGCCTCATCGTGACGGCCGCTTATTACGCGGTCTCGCTGGGAGCGATGGAGCTGGGCAAGACGGACCGACTGGCGCCTCAGACGGCCGCGTGGCTGGCCACGACCGCCTTCGGCATGCTGGGAATCGCGCTGTTCTGGCGCATGAGGAGCTGAGCGCGAACCTCGTGCCCGCCCGCGCACACCGACCTATAATCAGGGACATGGTTCTGGCGCGTCTCGTCGCGGCGATCGTCGCCCTTGCCGGCGCGCAGGAGGCGCCGGTCCAAGGCGCCTTCGAGGAGATGACCGTCGAACAGGCCAGGGCGATCCAGAAGGGGCTCGACTACCTCGCCCGGACGCAGACCAAGAACGGCTCCTGGGGCAACGGAGCCGCCCCGGTGGCCACGACGGCCATCGCCGGCCTGGCCTTTCTCGCCGGGGGACACCTGCCCGAGCGCTCCCGCTACGGCGAACACGTCCGGCGCGCCGTCCAGTATCTGCTTTCCAAGCGCGGACGGAGCGGGCGCGGACGCGGCTATGTCAACGAAGGACAATCGCGCGGCGCCGGCGGCAGCGGCATGCACGGACACGGATACGCCATCCTCTTCCTGGCCGAAGTCTACGGGATGACCGGCTCGATGCCGGAGGTGGACACCGAAACGCTGAAGGAAGCCGTTACGGACGGCATCCACGTCATCGAAGCCGCCCAATGCGCCAACGGCGGCTGGAACTACGAACCCAATCCGAACTTCGACGAAGGGTCCGTCACGGTCACGCAGGTGCAAGCCCTGCGCGCCGCCCGCAACGCCGGCATCAAAGTCAATCCCCAGACCATCGAGAAGGCGGTGGAGTACATCAACAAATCGACCGACGCCGCCGGGCAGACGCGCTACAGCCTCACCTCCGGCGGACACAGCTCGTTCGCGCTGACGGCCGCGGGGATGAGCGTGCTCAACTTCCTCGGCCAGTACAACAACGACAAGATCAAGAAAGGCTGCGACTCCCTCCTGCGCCAGCTGCCCGGCCAAGGCGCCAACAACGCGAACATGGGCGCCTGGGGAGGATGGTACTTCTACGGCAACTACTACGCGACGCTGGCGCTTTACCAGATGGGCAACGAGAGTTGGCGCAAGTGGTTCGTCGCCGTGCGCGCCGACCTCCTCAAGACACAGTCGCCGGACGGCGCCTGGAAAAACGCGGAGAGCGGCCAGTACGGAGAGAGCTTCGGAACGGGCTTCGCGCTGCAGATTCTGCAGATTCCCTGCCGCTACCTGCCCATCTACCAGCGCGCGAACGACTGAACGGGTCGGGTTAGAACGCCACCCCCACCCCGACCGTGGACGCCGTGATCCAATCGATCCCCTCGTCGTGGATCTCCGCCCGACGCTCGTTTCCCATCCCCGTGATCCGCAGGATGAGGTCCACCGGCCCCCGGATGTTGAGGTACACGTTCAACGCGACGTAGCCGCCCTGTCGCGTATCCGGCGTATCGTCGAACTCGTTCGAGAGATACCCCACATAACCGCCCGTAAGCGTCGACATGAACCGTTCGCCCACGTGCATGATGAAGCCGCCCCCGACCGTCAGCAACGTCAATTCGAAGGACGGCTCCGGCGACTCGCGCATCTCGCTGGCCAGATGAAACACTCCGGCCTCCACGATCAGCGGCTTCCAGCCGTACATCTGACCGACCGCGCCGAAGCCCCAGCCGTCGTCGAACGCCGGCTTCTCGATCTCGAAATAGGTCAGGCCGCCCGAGATCCGCGCCAGCGACTCGTCCGGCGTCACCACGTCCTGCACCTCTTCGGGGAGCGCGGTCCACAACGTCTGCGCGGAGGCGATCGCTCCCCCCGCCGCCAGAAACAGCGCCGACCAAGCCAGCTTCTTCATTCGGTCAAGCCTCCACCGCTCCGACATACCGGAGATTGCGATATCGACTCGCGTGATCCAAACCGTATCCGACGACGAACTTGTTCGGGATGGTGAACCCCAGATAGTCGATGGGAACGCGGACCTTCTCCCGCTCCGGCTTGTGCAGCAAGGCGCAGATCGCCAGACTCGCCGGCTTCTTGGCGGCCAACCCGTCCATCACCGCATGAACCGTGTGGCCCGTGTCGATGATGTCCTCGACCAGGATCACGTCCTTCCCCTTGAGCGACTGCGTGACGTCGAACTCGACGCGCACCGATCCGCACGTGTCAGTGTTGTCGCCGTAGCTGGACGTGCGGAGAAAATCGACCGTAAGCGGAAGATCGATGTGTCGAATCAGATCCGCCGTGAATACGAACGATCCCTTCAGGACGCAGACCACGACCAGATCTCGTCCGCGATAATCCCGGGTGATCTGGCGTCCCAGCTCCGCCACGCGACGGCGGATCTGCTCCTCGCTCAGAACGACCTCGATCTTCTCTTTCCGACAGGACGTCAGGGTCTTTCTCACTTTTTTAGCGGCATGTCTGCATCCGGCCCCGCGCCGCCTTCCCTGCCGTCGGCTCCGAGGCTGATCAGGTCGAACGCCTCCCCGGCCGTCCCGGGAACGCGATAGACGAACGGATTCTTGAAGGCGTCCTGAACCGCATCGCGATCCGGAATGTCCTTCACGTAGCCCTCGGCAGGCCACTTGTCCTTCTTCGCGTAGGGCGGCTTCTTGGCCAGGTCCGCCAGCTGGGCGGGATAGCGATCTTGCTCTTTCCTGAAAAACTCGATCGCCTTGGCGACCGCGTCCATCTTCTTCTTCGTCTCCTCCACGCGCGGCGCCTTCCACTTGTCGTGGTTCCACAGATCGGCGTTCTCGTCGGCGCCCCCCTCAGCCAGGTCCGCGCCCCAGCTCACCAGGTCGAAAGGCTCGAGGTACTTCCCGGGACGCGTGTAGGAGAAGGTCTGGCCAAAGCCGTCCGTGGGCAGCGCCGTGAGGTACCCTTCCTTCGGCCATTCCTTCTGCGTCGTGAAGCCCGCCGGCGCCGTTTTCCCCGTCAAATGCGCCAGCGCGTCCGGATACCGCCCCTGCGCTTCGTTGCAGTTCTTCAGCGCGACAAGGATCGCGTCCATCGCCTTGCGCGACTTCTCGAGCCGGACCGTCTTCCAGCGGTCGTGGTTCCACAGATCGGCGTCGTCGCCTTTGCCCCAATCGCGACGGTCATTGCCCCGGCTGACGACGTCCACCGCCGCGCCGTCGTCGCCCGTGGTGTCGTACACGAACGGCGTACCCCAGGCGTCCACGATCTCGCCCTTGTAATAGCCGCCTTCGGGCCACGTCCCCGTGACCACGGCCGGCTTCTCCTTGAGGTGCAGCAGGATGTCCGGGTATTTTCCTTGATCGCGCTTGTACGTCTCCAGCGCGGCGGCCACCTCTTCGATTCGCCGGCGCGTCGTCGCGACGTCCTTCTTCGTCTTCTCCGCGGCCCACCAGGTGCGCCACTGGTCGAGCGTGGCCGTGATGCCGCCCTGATCGCCTTCCAGCGGCCCCTTCGATTCGCCTGCGATCCTCTCCAGCGCCCGCGCGGCGTGCACGGCGACGGTTTGATCGGTATACGGGTTCTTGTCGTTCTTCGAGAGGAGCTTGCCCAGTCCTTCCTGGGCATCCTTGTCGCGAATGCGTCCCAGCGCGTCCGCCGCGGCGGCCGAGATGAGATGGACGTTCTCCCCGGCAACCTGCGCCACGCCTTCGTCGTCGAGCGCCTTTCTGAGGGCTTCCGCAGCCGAGGCGGTCCGCATGACGCCCAGGGCATGGATGCAATGGTACTTGAGCCACTTGTCGCTCTCGGCCTGCTTGGAGGTGAGCGCCGTGATCAGCGACGGAACGGCGCGCTCGTCGGCGATCATGTCCAGCGCCCCGGCCGCCGCCGCGGCGATGCTCCACCCGTACTCCTCCGTGTCCGTCAGCCGCGCCGTGAGCGCGTCGAGCACAGGCTGGGAATTGTCCCGGACATGGCCCAGGATCTCGCAGATCAGGCGCCGCGCGCGGATCTGCTTCGTCTTCTCGGCCTCGCGCGGCTTCTCGAGCTCGGCCAACAACTTCGGGACCGACTTGCGGCCGATTTCGACGAGCTCCTGTTTGGCCAGATCGCTCTCCGAGTGACGATCGGAGTAGAGGTTCGCGATCGCCTTGTCGACGTCCTCGCCGAGCGGATCCTGGGCCAGACACGCCAAGAAGACCAGTGAAATCATCCGAAAGCCCTCCGGTATGAGAGGGCCCATTATAGGAACGCCGAACGGCCCCCGGCAAGAAAGTCGGCGGCCAATCAACGGTTGACTCGCTCGTAGATAGTCGCTTCTTTGCGAGCGAGTCATCCTCCGAAGCTCGCGAAACCTCG
>JACPRB010000316.1 GCA_016190155.1 Planctomycetota bacterium | reverse complement strand
ATATTACTTTTTGCAGTTATATTTGAGGATAGATTGGAAACGAAGATAACAGGTGGTGAAAGTAAGGATAAAACAGTCCTTGAAAACGGCGTAGTTAGGCATATGCAACGGAATGATGTGGATAAGTTTAATAAGGAAGGACGATCGTCTCAAAGCGTTTCAATCAAACTCAATGACAAATGGAAGGAAGATAATCTGGGTGTAGTTGTCTTTTTACAGGATTCGAAGTCGCTGGAGATTCTACAATCATGGGGAAGATATTTAAAAAAATCTGAAGATAAAGAAGAAAATAAGAAAGAAAGTGCCAAAAATCCGGTTAGATAGCCATTCAGCTTCGAGTGAAGTCGAGAAGCTGAGGATGGGACTTGCACCCACAACCCCCGGTTTACAAAACCGGTGCTCTTCTATTGAGCTACGCCAGCGGGGCCGATTGCACAGAGATCGCGGCGCGGATGTCGCTCCGCGCCGGAAAAACCGGTCCGGATTTTATGAGCGCCGCACCGAAAACGCAACATCTCAGGGCCGATTGCTCGGCGCCAGCCCCATGCCACGCGGACACAACAGGAGTTGCCACGCCAATACCACGAGCGCTTCCGCCGCGCGTCGCCGGGCGCGGGGCCACAACCCCAAGCTCAGCGTCGTCAAGAGGCCGAATACCGTCGACTCGAGCAGGGACTTGAGCGGGTAGAGGAAACGCAGGAGAACGTACTGCGCGAAGTGATGCTTGCGGAAGTACGCGAACAGCGATCGCGCGTGTTCCACCCTCGCCCGCAGACGCACCCGCGCGCGAGTGCGACCTTGCAGGTGCACGACCTGAACTCCCGGATGCACCACCACGCGCCAACCCGCCGCGCGGGCGCGCCGGCACAGATCCGTTTCCTCATATAAATATAAGAAGATCTCGTCGAAGAACCCCAATTGCTCGACGGCCGACCGGCGCGCGAGCAGACATGCCCCCACCAGATTCGGTACGTCGGTCGGCCCGGCCAACGGGGTCAAGCGACTCGGAAAGCGCCCCCTCAGCAGTCGCCGCAGCAGGCTCTTGTTCAAGAGCTCCGTCGCCAGTGAAGGTTCCACGTCGAACGAGTGTTGCAGGCGACCGTCCTCGTGCACCAGCTGCGGCCCGATCATGCCGATATCAGGCGTGGTCTCGAGGAGCCCCGCCAACACTCGCAGTCCGCTCGGTGGAAGCCGCGCATCGTTGTTGAGCAGGCAGACGTAACGGCCCCGCGCTTGTCGCATGCCCTGGTTCGCGGCGAAACCGTAGCCGCAATTCCGGCCGTTCTCGATCAGCCGCGCCTGCGGGAAACGCGCCCGAACCGCCTGCGGGGTGCCGTCGCTGGAGCCGTTGTCGACGACGATGATCTCGTGCTCGAGTTCGGCCGCCGCGGGGGTCACCGACTCCAGGCACGACAACGTCATGTCGCGGCCGTTGAGCGTGACGACGACGACGGACAGGTCCATGGAGGCCACATCATAGGAGGTGAGGCGGTCGGGCTTAAGTGAAATTCCGGGCGGGCCCGATCGTACATCTATGGTAGGATGGCCTCGAGGATCTCCACAATGTCGCCCCGCGCGTCCTCCTTCCACTTCGGCCGCAAGCTCCTGCTTGTGCTCATCGCTTCGGCCGTAATCGGTCTCGTCTGGGCGATGGTGGAGACCCGCCGCACGCCGGAGGACCTGATGAGCCTCTTCCGCCCGGCGCCGCCCGAACGAACCGAGGAGGCGTCGTCCGTAACCCCACCGAAGAGGCCGGAAGCGCCCGACCCGAAGCCGATCGTGAAGGAGCCTCCGCGGAAAGCGGCCAACCCCGCCGAGTCCCCGAAACCCTATACGAATGCCGCGATGAAGGCGGTCTTCGCGGACGTGGAGGACAAGCTGCGGGCGGGGCGCATCAAGGAGGCCCGGGATCGACTTGCCGCGTGCAACAAGCAGCTGATCTCGCCCGATCTGGCGGCGCCTTTTCGCGAGCTGGAACGGAAGGTCGAGGGCTACCACATGCTGCTGCTGGAAACCAATCCGGGGGCCTTGGTGCCGACGCCGGAGCTGGCCGAGCTGGTCACCGCGGCGGGCACGCGCGCGCTCATCGTCAGGAACGTTGCCCAGGCGGGGAGCGATACCGTTTTCGAGACGCTGGATGGCATTCGATCGCGGCTGCCCACATCGGATGTCCGGGAACTGACGCGGATCACGGATCCCGGACGGCAGAGGGCCGCCCTCGATTACGAGCTGGAGCACCAATGCGCGCGCAACGGCATCCGCGTGATGAAGAACTCCATGGCGTGGACGTTCGAGGCTCGAAACGGCGCGGCGGGGCTCGCCTTTTTCGACCTGGCCGACTTCTGCGCCCGCAACGGTCATGCCACGCGGCTGACGGCGCTCCTGGACGAGGCGATCAAGCATGATCCGGGGATCCTGCAGACGGTTCACGAGGCCAAGGCCGAACGCATGGTCAACGTGTTCCTGTACTTCGTCTCCCTCCGGGCCAAGGAGGACGCGAAGGCGGCCTACAACATCCTCAAGGCGCGCTACCGCGATACGCGGACCTATCGGGAGAAGGTGGAAGGGGACGGCGACGTGACGGAAGCCTATCGAGTGCTGGTGGGGGAGCGCGTCGCCAAGGTCTTGCCGTCGTCCGACCCGCAGAAGGATCCTGTCACGACGGAGACCGCGGATCCGGAGCCGAGTCCGGTGGAGGAAGGCGCGCCCGAGCCCTTCGACACGTCGGGCACGGAATTGCCGGAAGGCGGGCCTGAGCCGGCGGCGCGCCTGGTGCGCGACGGCGACGCGCACTTCGACGTCGCGATGAAGCACTTGCGCAACTCGGATCCCAATCGCAATCCCACGGGGTGGGCGTCCGAGAACAAGAAGGCGTTGGAGGCTTTGACGAAGGCGTTCGAGGCCTATCTGGCCGCTCAGTCGGAGTTCGAACGGGCCCGGCGGGAGATTCCTTCGTCGCTGCTGAAGCGCTTTCGCGATACCCAGATGAGTCGATCGCTATGTCGCAAGAGGGCGGTATCGACCCGGTGAACTCGCCCAGGGGCCCGGTGTGGTTCGGTTGGGGAGTTAGGGTTGTCAGGCCGCGCATCGTGGTATAGACTTTTTAATGGACCTGCGACCCAGCGGGAGGGGTATGTCGGCAAACGGGGATGAACTGGCGAGGAATCCCTCCTTTGACGCCCTCGAACAGCGCCTGCGGTACCTCGAGTTGCTGAAGGCGTTCCACGAGGAGATGCTCAAGGTGATCCGCATCTATTCCTCGTCGGAGCATTTCACGAGCGAGCGCTGCCTGCAGGAGATCGTGAACTTCATCCAGAAGAAGTTCGCGACCTATCTCGTGAGCGTGTTGCTCGTCGACGAGCTCAGCAACGAGCTGGTCCTCTACGTGTGCGCGGGCGAGGAGATGATGAACCCGTTGGTGAGGAACTTCCGCCTGCGGGTGGGCGAAGGCGTCTGCGGCGGATCCGCCCAAACGGGGGCCCCGGCCATCGTCAACGACGTGACGACCGAGCCTCGCTTCATCCGCGGACCGCTGCCCAAGACGCAGTCCGAGCTCGTCGTTCCCATCAAGATCAAGGGGCGGGTGATCGGCGTCCTGGACCTGCAGGACCAGGAACGGAGCCGGTTCACCCACGACTTCGCTCAGGTGATGGAACAGGTTTCCTTCGACCTCGCCTTCCTTCTGGAGAACAAGAAGCTCCACGACGACTTGCGCGAGTACAGCCGGCAGCTCGAACAGAAGGTCGAGACCCAGGTCACGCAGCTGAAGCGCTCGGAGGAGCGGTACCGCAACATCGTCGAAGGCGCGGCCGATCCGATCTTCACGGTGGATCTCGAGGGGCGGTTCACGTGGGCGAATCGCGCCACCTTCGCCATGTGCGCCTACGAAGCCCGCGAGCTCGAGAGCGCGAACATCACCAAGCTCCTCAAGAAGGGCCACGCGCACACCATCTACAAGGCCCTGCGGGAGGCCGCGGAGGGCCGCGACACCTGCAAGAAGCAGGTGGAGGTGATCACCCGTCGCGGGGATCCGCGCATCGTCGAGTTCTCCTGCATCCCGATCCGCGAGAACGGGAGCATCGCCGGCGCGGAGTTCCTCCTGCGCGACATCACGGAGAAGGTGTACATCGAGAAGGCGAGGTCCAGCTACATCAAGACGCTGGACGAGGCCGTCAAGCAGCAGACCAAGGACATCAAGGACACCCAGCGCGCGGCGATCCTGGCCATGGCCAACCTGGCGGAGTCGATCGACAACGACACGGGAGGCCACATCAACCGGATCCAGCACTACGCGCGGGTCTTGGCCGAGGAGATGCGCAAACTGTCGAAGTACAAGGGGACCAGCGTGGATCGCGAGGAGTACGTCGAGCTGGTCACGGACCTGTCCCCGCTTCACGATCTCGGAAAGGTCGGTATCCGCGACTACATCCTGCAGAAGCCGGATCGCCTCACCGAGGAGGAATTCGAGACGATGAAGGAGCATTCCGAGATCGGGGCGCGCGCGCTGCGGATGGCCGGCGAGAGCGTCAAGCGGGACGGCCTGTTCTCGATCGCCGAGATGATCGCGCGCCATCACCACCAGAAGTGGGACGGCACCGGCTATCCCGTCGTCGAGACCGCCACCGGAGAATCACGGCCGCTGCGCGGGGACGAGATCCCGTTGTGCGCGCGCCTCGTGGCCTTGGCCGATGTGTACGACGCCCTCACGTCGAAGCGCCCCTACAAGATGCCGTTTCCCCACGAGAAGGCCCGCGAGATGATCGCCGCGCAATCCGGAAAGCACTTCGACCCCGACGTCGTCCAGGCTTTCCTGCGGCGCGAACAGGAGTTCGTCCGCATCCGGAGCATGTTCCCGGACACCCAGATCCCGGAAGGCAAGCCCTTCGTGCTGCCCGCGCGCGATCGGGTGCAACCGGAAGCGGCGGTGAAGGCGCCTGCCGCTCCGAAGGAAGATCCGGCGTCCAAGCCGGCCGCGCCCGAGGAAAGCAAGCCCGTGCAGGTGAATCAGCCGTCCGACTCCAACGGCTCGTGACGCGGCCCGGCGCATTGCAAGGCTCTGTCCCCGCAGGGCGGTCCCCGCTATACTGGCGCTCCCGTCGAGCATGCGACCGGAGGAGCCGTCGTCGCGGCGCGGGCGGGGATACACGGGAATATCCATGACTCGCCTCCACTCGCAGAAGTCCGCCCCGCGGCGCGCGCGCCGCGTCGTCGAAGGGCATTTCGTCGGAACCGGCCGGCGCGTCGCCATCGTGGTCGCCCGATTCAACGAGATCATCACCCGGCACCTGCTCGAAGGGTGCCAGGGCATGCTCCTGCGTCACGGCGTGTCGCCGGAGCAGATCGACGTCGTCTGGGTGCCGGGCTCGCTGGAGATCCCGACGGCCGCGCGGGAGATCGCCCGGCGCAAGCGGGCGGACGCCATCGTTTGCCTGGGATGCGTCATCCGCGGCGAGACCGCTCACTACGATCACGTGTGTCGCGAGACCGCGCGGGGCGTCGCCGAGGTCGGGCGCCGCACGGGCGTGCCCACCATTTTCGGCGTGCTGACGGTGGACACCTTGGAACAGGCCATCGAGCGGGCGGGGAGCAAGATGGGCAACAAGGGGGCGGAGGCCGCGCTGGCGGCCTTGGAGATGGCCGACTTATTGAAAAGACTGTGAGGAGATGAGGAAGCGAACGCTGGGTCGGGAACTTGCCCTGCAGATCCTCTACCAGCTGGATCTGCGCGGACAAGAGGTCATGGACGACCTGGAGGCGTGCCTGCGGGAAGCGCCGGAGCCGCCCGACGAGGAGGTGATGCGGTTCGCGCGCGAGCTGGTGAGCGGCTACTGGGAGCGCCGGCCGGCGGTCGACGAGAAGATCGAGGCGGCGGCCAAGAACTGGCAGCTGCGGCGCATGGCGGTCATCGATCGCAACATCCTGCGGCTGGCCACCTACGAGCTGCTTTTCCGTGACGACATCCCGCCGCTGGTGTCGATCAACGAGGCCATCGATTTGGCGAAGAAGTTCTCGACGCCGCAGTCGGGGCGCTTCGTGAACGGGATTCTCGACAACATCCGCCTGACGTGGGCGCCGCCGGAAAAGCGCGTCGGATCGCGCGTCCAGAAGCCCGTCGAGCCCGGGGATCCGGACGCGAGTCCGCCTGCGCCGGAGGGTCCTGAACCGCCGTAGCTTCTCCTTGATTTGAGCGGTCGACTTCGTCATGTTGCTGCGCCATGGGTTTCTTCAGCGGTTTCGTCGATAAGTTCAAGCAAGGCCTCCAGAAGACCAAGGAGGTCTTCGTCGCGCCCATCAAGAAGATCGCTCAGGTCTTCCGCAACGTCGCGCCCGAGGACCTGGACGCGCTCGAGGAGCAGCTCATCGCCGCCGATTTCGGGGTCGAAGTGACCCAGAAGATCCTCGAGAAGGCGCGCGTGGCGTACAAGAAGGGCGAGATCAAGACGACCGATCAGATCATCCCGTTCTTGAAGGCGGACCTCAAAGGACGGCTCACGGAGCACGGCAACGACGTGCGATGGGCCCCGGCGCCGCCGACGGTGATCCTGGTCGCCGGCGTCAACGGGGTGGGGAAGACGACGTCGATCGCCAAGCTGGCGACGCTCTTCCGCAAGGGAGGCAAGAAGGTGATCCTGGCGGCCAGCGACACCTTCCGCGCCGCGGCCGTGGAGCAGCTGGCGATTTGGAGCGAGCGGGTCGGCGTGGACATCATCAAGCACGGGCAAGGCGCCGATCCGGCGGCCGTCGTCTTCGACGCGGCGGAGGCGGCCGTGGCTCGGAAGGCGGACGTCCTGCTGGTCGATACGGCCGGGCGGCTGCAGACCAAAGAGAACTTGATGAAGGAGCTGGCGAAGATCCGCAACGTGGTGGCCCGCAAGATCCCCGGGGCGCCGCACGAGGTGCTGCTGGTGCTGGACGCCACGACCGGCCAGAACGCCGTTTCGCAGGCGCAGCATTTCGGAGCCGCGGTCAACGTGACGGGGCTCTTTTTGGCGAAGCTCGACGGGACGGCCAAGGGAGGCATCGTCGTGGCGATCAAGGACAAGCTGTCCATTCCCGTCAAGTTCGTGGGCCTGGGCGAGATGCCGGAGGACATCGCGGGGTTCAACGCCGAAGAGTTCGTCGAGGCGTTGTTCGCGGAGTGACGGCGGCCATGCGGGACTTGCGCGCGTTCTACAGGGCGCTGCTGCGGCGATACGGGCCTCAGAAGTGGTGGCCGGCGGAGGGCCCGTTCGAGGTCATGGTCGGGGCGATCTTGACGCAGAACACCGCGTGGACGAACGTCGAGAAGGCGATCGCGACGTTGAAGTCGAACGGCCTGCTCGATCCCCGGCGCCTCGACGAGATGGATGCCGGCACGCTGGCGTTGGCCATCCGGCCCGCGGGGTACTTCAACGTGAAGGCGATGCGGTTGAAGTCCTTCGTTCGCTGGTTCCTGGATCGGTTCGCGGGGGACGTGGAACGGATGAAGCGGACGGCGCCAGGACCGCTTCGGGAGGAGCTGCTGGCGGTCAAGGGGGTCGGGCCGGAGACGGCGGATTCCATCCTGCTGTACGCGCTGGGGGCGCCGACGTTCGTCGTGGATCAATACACCTATCGGTTGGCCACGAGGCATGGTCTGGTCGCCGAGGACGCCGGCTATGACGACCTCAAGGAGGTCTTCGAGACGCGTTTGCGGGGGGACGCACGTCTTTACAACGAGTTCCACGCGCTGATCGTGGCGGTGGGGAAGGAGTGCTGCCGGCCGGTCGCGCGCTGCGAGTCATGCCCGCTGCGTCGTTTCCTTGCGAGAAGAGGATTCTGAAGGGAGCAGAGAATCCAGAGAAAACCTCGACACCGGAGAGAAGAGCTCTTTCTCTGGATCCTCCGCACTACTCACAACCCACATCGTCTCGCGACGCGAAGATCTT
>JACPRB010000301.1 GCA_016190155.1 Planctomycetota bacterium | reverse complement strand
TTGTCCCCCATCGTGAACTTCCCCGCCTTGATCTTCACGAACTCCATCTTCACTCCGCCGCCGAGGTCGAGGACCATCTTCTCGGCCGCGTCCTTCTCCTGCCCCGCCGCCGGCACGCTCGATCCCAACCAGCCCGCCGCCATCAATCCGATCAGCCAAGAGCGAATCATCTGCGTTCCTCCTTCAAGTCCTAGATAGCGTACGAACGGCACGAAGGATTGGAACGAGATTTCGAGCCGTTTCCTCGGCGGTCCCGCAGTCCGGATCTAAGCAGCCCGCCAAGTTATCCAAGAAGCAGGGACTGACCTGTCGCCGCATGGCCCGCGCTCAAGAGTGGTGAGTGGTCGAGCGGGGGCACTCGTTGCGAGCGGTCATCAGAAGGGTTCGGTGGCGGCGCCCGGATCAGTGTGTCCTCCCTCGGCGTCTGTCGGCTCATTGATGGCCTGGCTATGAAGCCGCCCTTAATACGCGCGCCTGTTCTCGCGCCTTCCACTTCATGAGGTTGTGCGCGATGCATGCCAGGGTCAGCACGACGGTGCATCGCGACAGTCCGCGAACATGGAATCGCGCGAGGCCGTGCTGTTTAAGCTGCCCGTTGACTGGCTCGACCGTAGAAGAGCGAAGGCGCGTCACGTTGTCGGCGACGTCCTTCATCCGAGCTTCCAAGGCCAGGATCAAATGCAGATTGTGAGGCCGTCGCACGGTTCTTGCTCTCGTGATCGTGCAACGGCTCTTCAAGGGACACTCCGTACAGTCGCTGCGGCCGTAGAGATCGTAGGGACGTCCAGGGACGTTGCGAGTGCCGACGTTTTGGAGTTCCTTGCCCGCAGGGCAGATCAGGATGTCGCGATCCGCATCATGGCGGAAGTCGCGGATGGAGTATTTGTCCTGCTCCGCGGCATCGCCGCTCTGGACGGGACCGTACAGCGTCACGCCCAACCGGCTGGCCAGGATGAGATTGGCTTGCGTCGTGTAGTGGCCGTCTCCAATCCACGCATCAGGACGCCCCAGGAGCGCAAGCACGGTCGGACAAGCTCGCTTGAAGTGTTCGTAGTCGACGGCCTGCTGCGTCAGGAATTGGCTCACAATCACGCCATGGCGGGTCACGGTGATGTCCGCGTTACAGGAAGGTTCAATGCGCTTGTCCGAGGTCGCCAGCATGAGGCGGCATTCGGGGTCGGTGAGCGAGGCTCGCGGTGCGGGGGCTGGCGGTTTGTCCGTTGAGCCTTCCGAACAGGCTTCTGCGGACGGATCGGCTGCTGGTTCCACCGGTACCTTGAGTCGTCGCCCCTTTCCTTCCCCGCACTGCGCTTTCAGGACGCAGCCCGTGCAGTCCTTCCGACGGTACACCCGGTAGAAGCGCTTGGAGTCTGCAGAAGACCGATAGACCCCGAGCAATGCAAGCTCTTGGCCGGCAGGGCACATCATGACGTCCTTCTGCGCATCGTGCCGGAAGTGGTCGCGGCCGAATTTGCACGGTTCGCACTGTTGCGGGACGGTCCCATCCCATGCCTCTTCGGAGGAAGCCGCCGAACGCGCGCCCAGTTCAGTGATGGCCTGTTCGGCCCGTTGGAGCCGATCGTTGAAGGCGCGGACCTGAATCTGCTGCTGCCGCTTCGCCTCCGGAGGGACTTGATCTTCGAGCTTCTTTGCGATGCCCTTCTTGAGATCCTCGATGACGATGGCGATATCGTCGCCTGTATGGAAGGATCGGCCGCTTGCATTGGCCCGCAGCTTCGTGCCGTCTTCCGACACCGCGCTCAGGTCCACATGCCCGGCGCGATGCATCTCTTTCAGGACCTGATCCCTGATGGAGATCAGTGCATCCCTGGCCACCGTCAGGAAGTTCAGCAGGGTCTGGTCGCAAGGAGACAGGCCCCCCGCCAGCCATCGGAAATCGTCGCGTAGCGTGCACGACCGGGAGATTGCCGTGGCGGTCGAGAGCCCCTGCGTCATCCCGTAGATCCAAAGCGCCGCAATGATCCGCGGATGGTACGGCGGGCGGCCCGGCTCTCCGAGGACGGATGGATAGAGGAGTTCCAGCTCGGTGAAGTCGGTGCTCTCGAGCATTCGCCAGATGAACCGAGCCCAATGCCCTTCCGGCAAGGCGTCCTCCAGTGTCCCGCGGCGTTCGATGACATTCGACCGTCGAGGCACCAGGAAGGAGGCCATCCCTATGACCTCCTGCTCCGCGGCACCCGCTTCCCGGAGAGCCCCGACGGCCGGGCGAGAAGCGTCCGTTGGCGTAGCAACTGTCGGTTGATGGCAGACACCTGTTCGAGAATCTGTCGCAGACGCCGGTAGTTGCGGGCGTATCCCCGAGCCATGGGGCCTTCCTGAGAGGGAATGACGATCTGAATCGTGCGTCCCACACCCACGGCAACGCTGAGGTAGAAGAAGGGCCCATGCCCCCGACCCTTCCGACAGTGACAACCGGACTTCCCGCAGCGGACGAACCGTGATCTCAGCGTCCCCCGAAGCACCTCCCGAAGATCTGGGGCCTTCGCGGCAATCGCCGCTCGCCTCTTGAGGAGGATCTCGGTGTCCGTTCCTCGCTTCTTCATGCCTTTCTTACCACTATATAGAGGAAAGACACGGGGCGTCAAGCATCTTCCGACATGCGCGGGACGATGAGATCCTACGAGTAAGCTCTACGCGCCATCCGAGCGCGGAACCGGGATAGTTTGGTTGGCTCCTAAGGACCGGGACTGCCGGACCGCGCCGGAGGACCGTTGGCTGTAACCTTCCAGCCGGAGGTCGTGCGCGCGATTCGACCGGCAGCCTCCAAATCGCGCAACGCCTCGGCGAGGTCTTGGTTGCGCACCCGCAGGAGGTGCCGCAGGTCTTCCTTGCGGAGCGATCCGCTCCGCGAGCGGCGCCTCCTCGGGCGGTGCCGGCGTCTCCCGGAGTTCCAACCGCACCGGCCCGTCATCCTCCACGAGCGCCATCATCACCGGCGGAGGCGACGCGGCTGCGCGATGCTCGATCGATAGCGCAATCCCGTCGCGACGCCGGCGGACATACACGTTCGAGTCTCCCCAAGCCGCCGAAGCAGCACACCACGCCTTCATGCATGGCGGTTGCCGCAAAGAGCTTGCCATCGTGATTGCACGGTGAATTCGAAGATTGCGTATCCTCCCAGATACAGGGGTGTATCTGACGCCGCGCAGCGGCGCAAGACTCCCTACGTCGGAGTGGCCGCCGCGCTGGGCCCCAAGAAGAAGGGACGCAAGCGTTCACCCGTTCATCGGTTCGCACGTTCATTCGTTCCGGAAGCTGAACGCCGGAACGGGGTTTTCGAACGAGTGAACGGTTGAACTCTTGAACGGCTGAACGGTTACGAAGGGACAAGCAGGCCCATTCGCAGCCTCTCTTTGGCGGTTCCCCCGCAGTGTGGACCGACCTCGCCCAAAACCCCGAACCCGCACCGGGATCCGTCGCTCAAGATTGAAGGTTGACGATCGGCGGCCATGCGGGGTATCGTCATGGGGACCGATGAAACTCGCGCGTCTGGGGATCATGGGGGGCAGTTTCAATCCCATCCATCACGGCCATCTCATCGCCGCCGACCGAGCCTGCGAGCAACTGCGGCTGGATCGCGTCCTATTCATCCCGACGGCCCTCTCCCCCCTGAAGGACGTCTCCGATCTGGCGCCCGCGGAGCACCGCATGGCCATGGTACGGCTGGCCATCCGCGAACATCCCAAGTTCAAGGCGCTCGACATCGAAATCACCCGCGGCGGTCTGTCCTACACCTTCGACACCGTCGCCGCCCTGAAGACGAGCGCGGACATCTTCATCATCATCGGCGACGACGCGGTGGGCGCGATCCCGCGATGGTATCGGATTCACGACCTGGCGACCCGCGTGACCTTCGCGGTCGTCGCCCGCCCCGGCCGATTCGAGCCCGCGCCGCCCGGCCCCTGGAAGCTGCGCCGCGTCCGAACTCCGCTGATCGAGATCTCGGGCAGCGAAATCCGCCAGCGCGCCGCGCGCGAGGCCTCCATTCGCTATCTCGTGCCCAGC
Source organism: Planctomycetota bacterium (assembly GCA_016190155.1). Classification (GTDB taxonomy): domain Bacteria; phylum Planctomycetota; class MHYJ01; order MHYJ01; family JACPRB01; genus JACPRB01. The sequence goes on along the minus strand of JACPRB010000301.1, from coordinate 16,192 downwards.
GCCGTCGAGAAGTACATCCGCACGCACAAGCTCTATCGCTGACCAGGGCTTGAGGACGGAGAACCATGGTTTCGCGCCCTTCGGAGCCGAACGGAGTCGCGGCGTTTCTCGCGTCGATCCCGATCGTGGGGATGATCTACCGGCGGATCGCGGCCATGAACGCGTGGTTCGAGAACGCCTGCGACGGCGCGGGTCACGCGCTGGATCTCCTGGCCCATTCGCTGCGCGCGCTGGCGTCGGCCCACAAGAAGACCGACGCGATCGTGCTGCAGACGTACAAGGCCGTGTTCGGAAGCCTGGTGATCGTCTTCCTGACGGCGCTCTTCAGCGGCATGATCCTCGCGCTGCAGACGGGCATCGAACTGCAGCGCTACAACCAGGAGTCAAGCATCGGCTACCTCGTTCCCGTGGCGATGTTCCGCGAGATGGGGCCCGTCATGACGGCCATCTCGCTGGCGGGCCTGATCGGCGCAACGTACGCGGCGGAGCTGGGCACGATGAAGGTCTCCGAGGAGCTCGACGCCCTCGAGGTGATGTCCATCGACCCGGTGTACTTCCTGGCCATGCCGCGGATGATCGCGCTGTCGCTGAGCGCGACCGCGCTCACCCTCATCGCGAACATCATCGGGAGCGTCGGCGGGGCGGTGGTCGGCCAGGCGTACCTGAACGTGGACGCCGGCCTGTACTTCCGGAATGCCGAGACGCTGCTGGCCGCGAAGGACGTCTTCGGCGGGCTGCTCAAGGCGCTCGTGTTCGCCGTGACCATCTCGACGATCGCCTGCAGCCAAGGAATGCGCGCGGAACACGGTGCGGAGGGGGTCGGCACCGCCACCATGCGCACCGTCGTGTACTCCTTCACCTATATCCTCATGTTCGACTATCTCATCGGCTGGGCGCTTTATTGACTCAGGAACCGACGACGTAGGCTAAGATGACTGTACGCGTGGCAGACGTGGTTGACGAGAACCCGATCGTGGAGCACCCGCAGCCGACGAGCTTCAAAGGGAAGGTGCCGCCCGTCGCCGTCGAGCTGCTGGACGTGCACAAGACGCTGGGCGGACGCGAAGTGCTCAGCGGCCTGTCGCTGCAGGTCTACCGCGGCGAGACGTTCGCGATCATCGGCGGATCCGGTCAGGGCAAGAGCGTCACCCTCAAACATATCGTCGGCCTCTTGGCGCCCGACCGGGGCGTGGCGCGCGTGAACGGGCTCGCGGTCAACGGCCGCAGCGATCACCTCTCCGAGATCCGCCGCCAGATCGGCTATCTCTTCCAGGAAGGCGCCCTGCTGCGGTCCATCACGGTGTTCGAGAACGTCGCGCTGCCCCTCCGGGAGCACGAGAAGCTCGCCCAGAAGCAGATCGAAGAGCGCGTCATGAACAAGCTCGCGCTCGTGCGGCTGGCGGACGCCGCCGCCAAGTACCCCAGCGAACTGTCCGGCGGGATGCGCAAGCGCGCCAGCCTGGCCCGCGCCATCGTGCGCGACCCGTCGATCATCTTGTACGACGAACCCACCTCCGGACTCGATCCGGTCACCTCCAGCACGATCAACGACCTGATCCTCGACTTGCAGCGCAAGCTCGGCGTGACCTCGATCCTCGTGACGCACGACATGGCCAGCGCGTTCAGGGTGGCCCATCGAATGGGCATGCTGCTCGGGGGCAAGCTCATCAAGATCGGCACGCCGGAGGAGTTCAAGACCTCGGAGGATCCCGTCATCCGGCAGTTCATCCACGGCGAGTCCGAGGGGCCGCTGACGCGCGAAGCACCATGAACGGATGAACCAGTGAACGGGCGAACGGATGGACCGAAGAACGGGTGAACGCATGAACGGGCGAACGGGGGCTAGATGAAGAGGATGCTGGGGTTCTTCTTCGCCGTCGTCCTGATGGTGCTCGTCTTCCTGACCATCTACATCCAGGATTGGCATCCCTTCGCCAAACCGATGCATCTGGCGGTCCACTTCGACAAGGTCGAGGGACTGCGCGAAGGCGACGACGTCCGGGTGGAAGGCATCGTCTACGGCAAGGTCAAGGAGCTGGATCTCGATCGCAAGCGCGGCGGCGTGATCGTGTCCCTGGAGCTCGACAGACCGGTCAATCTCTACGAGGGATACGAGATCACGGTGGAGGCCTTCAGCATCCTCGGCGGCAACTTCGTCACCATCACCCGCGGGATCCCCGGAACGCTGGAGATCAGCACGGAACAGACCCTCATCGGCAGGACCAAGCCCTCCGCGTTCGACGTCCTGGCCAGCGTCGTGTCCGAGAACCGCGAGGTGTTGGCCAACGGGCTGGCCAGTTTCGGCTCGGCGATGGACGAGGTCCGCAAAGTCGCAGCCGCGATCAACCAGGGCGAAGGGACCGTGGGCCTGCTCGTCAAGGAACGCCGGCTCTACGACGAAGTGGTCGCCACGGTCGACGAAGCCAAGACCGCCGTCACCCAGCTGCGCGACATCGTCGGCGGCCTCGGGCAGAAGCTCGACCGCACGGACACCACCCTCGGCCGGCTCCTCAACACGAGCGAGCTCCACGACGAGCTCATGAAGACGATGGGGCAGCTGCAGGCCGCCGTGGCGGACGCGGCGAATGAAATCCGCGGCGCCACGCGCGGCGAAGGCCCGCTCGGCGCGCTCGTCAACGACAAGGAGATGGCGGACAATCTGCGCCACACGGCCGCCAATCTCAAGAAGATCTCGCAGGACTTCGCCTCCGTGACGGACCGCGTCGCCAAGGGCGAAGGAACGCTCGGCAAGCTCGTCACCGAAGACAAGCTCTACCAGGACGCGGAACGGACGCTCCAAGGCGTCGACAAGATCCTCGGGCGCGCGGGACGCTCCAAGCTGTTCGTGACCGCGGAGACGAAGAACTACCCCGAGTCCGAAGTCCTCGTCAGCAAGCTCGGCCTGCGCATCGAACCGGACGAGACGAAGTACTTCTACGCGGGAGCGTCCTTCCTGAGCCTGGACAAGGACGGACCGATCCGGTTCGAACGCCAGATCCAAGAGAACGAGAACGACACGATCGCCTCCTTCGACGCCCTGGCGTTTTATCGCGTCCCGTGGTTCCTCACGGACAACCTCGGCCTCAAGGCGGGAATGATCGAAGGCAAGCCGGCCGTCGGCGTGGAAGTCGATTTCGAGGCCTTCGCGGACTATCCGGTGCACCTCGACTTCGAGATCCGCGACGCCTACAACGACCTCGACGACGAGGACATCGACGAGGAGATCGGCGGGCCGATGACGCGGCTGTGGCTGAAGCTGCCGCTGTGGCCGGGGCAAGCGGAGCCCGACCCGAACGGGCAGATCGCGCGCCCGCGGGAATGGTGGGAGCGCTTCCTGCACGCCTTCAAGGTCTTCGGGGGCGTGAATCGGCTGCAGGACAATCCCGAGTTCTTCGTGGGCTTCGGGCTGGAGTACCGCGACGAGGACATCAAGACGCTGGTCGGATTGCTCAGCGCGGGGCGGTGACGAACCCCGCCCGCCTCAAGAAGCCCTTCGTGATTCCGCTGCCGCGGCGGACGTAGCGCGCCAGGATGTCGACCTCGAGGTTCACCTTCGCGCCCCCGCGGACTCGGCCCAGCGTCGTGTGGGCCAGAGTCACAGGGATGAGCGCGACGCTGAAACGATCCGGCTCCGCGTCCACGACCGTCAGGCTCACGCCGTCGATGGTGATCGATCCTTTCGGGACCACGTACCGCGCCAGTTCGACGGGGATCGATACCCACAAGGTCACCGCCTTCTTCGCGCGCAGGACCCGGGCCACCTCTCCCACAGCGTCGACATGTCCCGTCACGAAGTGGCCGCCCAGGCGGTCGCCGACGCGGAGCGAGCGCTCCAGATTCACGCGATCTCCCGGCTTGAGCGCCCCGAGCGTCGTGCGCGAGAGCGTCTCCGGCACCACGTCGAACCCCGCGCCGACCCAGGTCAGGCACACGCCGCCGACGGCGACACTCTCTCCGCGCCGCGCCTCGAACGGAAGATCGATCTCCAATCGCGCTCCCGCCTTCGTGCGGCGCACGGCACGCACGCGCCCCATCGCCTCTATGATGCCCGTGAACATGGCCCGTTCACCCGTTCGGCAACAGCCGTCCCGTGATGATGGTGATGTCGTCGGCGCGGCGCGCCGTCTCCCGATGATCGCGCAAGGCCGCCAGAAGGAGGGCCGTGACGTCGCTGGAGGAAAGCGCCACGTACTCCCGCAGTTTCTCCACGAATCGCTCGATGCCGAACTCGTCGCCCGAAGGATTGCGAACGCGCGTCGCCCCATTCGTCATCATGACGAAGCGATCGCCGGGCTCCAGCGCGACCGCAACCTGTTCCAGCGAGGGGTCGAACACGGCGGGAGCTCCCGAGCCCAGCGCCATCCCCTTCGGACGGACGCACGCCACCTCGCGCGTGCGGGCCCGCAGGACCAGCAGCGGCTGATGGCCCGCGGAGGCGACGTGAAGCGCCCTGCGCTCGGGGATCAGCCGCACGTATTGCGCCGTCACGGAGGTACCGGCGCGCAGATCGTCCAGAAGGACGCGGTTGACCGCGCGCAAGGCGTCCGCCGGAGCTTCCATGTCGCGCGTGACGCTGCGGAGCAACCCGCGGATGTGCACCATGAGCAGCGCCGCCGGAACGCCCGATCCGCAGGCGTCGGCCACGACGATGCCCAACGACCCCTTGGGATGCTCCACGAAGTCGTAATAGTCCCCCGCAATCACCTCGGCCGGGTCATAGCAGGCGTCGAACTCATACCGTTCCACGACCGGCATCTTCCTGGGCAGCAGCCACGACTGGAGTTCGCGGGCCACGTCGAGCTGGTAGCTCAGCGCGTCCACCTGCGAATCGGTTAGCTTGCGCTTCTGCCCTTCGCGTTTCCCGTTCACTCGGTTCCGCCCGCCTTCGCGCGCCCCATCATTCACCCCGTCGGCGCGCGCATCATAGCACTTTCCGCCGCAGGAAGAAGCTTCCTGACAAGTCGTTTGCCCTTGACTGGCAGGCGCGCCTACCTAAAATACCCTATCCTCTGGACGGGGCCGAGCCGTATGCGCATCGACGTCGTGACGCTCTTTCCGGGGATGTTCGAAGGCGTCCTTCGCGAGAGCATCCTCAGAATCGCCCAAGAAAAAGGGCTCGTCGAGATCAACCTGGTCAATTTGCGGGACTTCTCGACGGACAAGCATCATAAGGTCGACGCGCCCCCTTACGGAGGAGGGCCGGGCATGGTGATCATGGCCGACCCGGTGTTCCGCGCCGTGGAACGCTTGCGTGACCAAGGCCGCGAGAACGCCGAACTCGTCTTGCTCTCTCCAATCGGAACGCGGTTGACCCAGCGCCTGGCGCGAAGGCTCGCCCGCGCGTCGAACCTGATCCTGCTGTGCGGCCACTACGAAGCGTTCGACGAGCGGGTCGTCGAGGGCCTGAGGCCCCTGGAAGTCTCCATCGGCGATTTTGTATTGACCGGCGGCGAGATTCCGGCGATGGTGCTGATCGACTGTGTCGTACGGCTGGTGCCCGGAGTCCTTGGGGCGGCCGAGTCCCTGGCGGAGGAGTCCTTCGCCGAGGACCGCCTGGAGTACCCTCACTACACGCGCCCCCAGGTGTACCGCGGGATGGCCGTGCCCGAGGTGCTGCTGTCGGGCCATCATGCCGAAATAGAGAAGTGGAGACGCGAACAAGCGGAAAAACGCACGCGCGAGCGGCGGCCGGATTTAGTGAACCCAGAAGGGAAGGAATGAACCATGCGCACGATGGACGGGATTGAGAAGGAATTCGCCAAGAAGAGCATCCCGCGCTTCGACGTCGGAGATACCGTCGACGTGCACGTGAAGATCATCGAAGGAGACCGCGAGCGCGAGCAGATCTTCAGCGGCACCGTCATCGCCAAGCGTCACCAAGGCCTCTCGGAGACCTTCACGGTCCGCCGCATCGTGCAGGGCGAAGGCGTCGAACGCATCTTCCCCGTCCACTCGCCGCGCATCGTCAAGGTCGACGTCAAGAAGAAGGGCAAAGTCCGGCGCGCCAAGTTGCATTACCTGCGCGATCGCGTGGGGCGGGCCCAGAAGGTCGAGGAGAGGATCGGCGCGGAACGCGTCGCCTCCGCGCCCGCCGCGAGCGCCCCCAAGCCCGAGCCGCCCGCCTCCGCCGAACCCGTCGTGGCGACGCCGCAACCCAAGGCTGAGGAGAAGAAGGCCGAGCAACCCGCCAAGAAGTGAAGAAGTGTGGTAACATGCCGGGTGTGATGAGAGAGGGCGCCGGTCCGGCGGTCTGCGCCGGGCAAGACACCTCGTTCGACGATACCCTGAGGCCGGCCTCGTTCGCCGACTTCGTGGGACAGCGGAAGACCGTCGCCAACCTCCAGATCGCCATCAAGGCCGCCCGTAAACGCAAGGAGGCCCTCGATCACGTCCTGCTCTCGGGCATGCCGGGACTGGGCAAGACCACGCTGGCGCGCATCATCGCCCTGGAGATGAAGTCCAACTTCCAGCACACCAGCGGCCCCATCCTCAAGCGCCCCGGCGACCTGGCGGGCATGCTCACCAAGCTCGAGGAAGGCGACGTCCTCTTCATCGACGAGATCCACCGCATGCAGGCCGACGTCGAGGAGTACCTGTACAGCGCGATGGAGGATTTCTTCATCCCGATCGCGGTGGAGACGGGCCCGAACGGACGCACCATCAACATCCCGCTCAAGAAGTTCACGCTCGTGGGGGCGACGACCCGCGAAGGCCTGTTGTCCGAACCGTTCCGCGCGCGATTCGGCATCCTCGAGAAGCTCGAACCGTACCCCGTCGAGGACCTCATCACCATCATCCTGCGCTCCGGCAAGATCCTCAGCGCGGAAATCGACGCCGACGCCGCCAAGCTCCTGTCCGGCCGGGCGCGCGGCACGCCGCGGATCGCCAACCGGTACCTGCGCCGCGTGCGCGATCTGGCGCAGGTGAAAGGCCGGGGGCGCATCGAGGCCCCCGTCGCCGTCGAAGGACTTCGCATGCTCGGCGTCGACGACGCGGGGCTCGACGACATGGACCGGAAGATCCTGCGGACGCTGATCAACCATGCGGGCGGTCCGCTGGGTCTGAAGACCATCTCCGTGGCCGTGGGCGAACAGGAAGACACGATCGAAGAGGTTTACGAGCCGTATCTCATCCAACAGGATTTCCTGCAGCGTACCACGCGCGGCCGCAAGGCCACGGAGAAGGCCTGGCGGCATCTCGGGGCGCCCCCGATGGATCCGATCCCCTCCCCGCAACGGCAACTCTTCACTTGAGTTCCAACGCCGCCTTGAACCCCAGTCCGCCCTCCTCCGCCGTCACCTGGAAGGCCGCCCACCGCACGTAGTCCAAGACCCGCGCGCGCCCGCGCAACGACGTCTCCGTCTGCGCCACCTTCTCCTTCAAGGCGCTGAGAAACTCCCGATGCACATCCTGAGCGGTGAACTTGCGCCCCTGCCGCCGCCACTCCCCTTCCAGCTCCGCGCGCAAGCGTTGCCGGGTTTGATCGTTGTCCGTGAGCTTGTCCGCCAGGATCGGCCAGAATCCCTCCAAGCCCTCCCGCAGCGCGGCGCCGTACAGGAAACCGCTCGCCACGCCGCCCTCGCGCAGCATGTGATTCAAACCCAACCGGTCCGCCCGCGCCTCGGCCACCCGATAGAACTCTTCCGTCACCATCGCGTCCGTCTGCGTCGTCGCCGACGCCAGCACGGCGGCCAGGAAATCGAGGTTGTTGGCCAGGATGAGCGCGTCCTTGTAGGCCACCCAGCACGGCCGCAAGTAGTCCGACCATTTGTTCGGATCGCCCGCGCCGTAATCCAAAGCCCACACCGTGTGCCCGTATACGCTGCGCGAGCGGATCTCCACCACCTTCTCGTCCGCCCCGCGAAGAAACTCCTCCAGGATCCCGCGAAAACCCGCCTCGGCCGCGGCGGGGTCTTCCGATCGCAGCACGGCCGCACAGGACGCGTACGTCCGCTGACCTTCGCCGAGCGCGCTCCCCACGATCAGCGACATCGGCCCGCGAAGTTTCGCCACGACGCGTTCGTCGAACCGCTTCCCTACGAGCTGCGCCAGCCCCTCCCGCATCAGATCCTGTCCCATCCGGTCCAGATCGCCGGCCGCCGGCCCCTCCGACACCCTGCGCGCCCAGGCCCACAGCCGGTCTCCGCCGACGTTCAGGAGAATCGCGCCCGCTCCGGAAGCCGGCACATAAGCGACGGCGTCCGTCGGGGCCTCTCCGCCCGGCGTCTGCATCCCCTCCAATTTCGCCTCGACGCACACGTCCGCGCCTTCGATATCGACGCCGACGTCGATGCGGCGCAGCGACTCTGCGTCCACGAACACCGTGGCGGCGCCCGCCGGGAAGGCGCGGAGCATCCGGCGCGCGTCCTGCAGCACCTTGGAACGTTCGAACGTGATCGTGGCCTCCACCGGCTTCCGAGTCCGCCCGGCACGCCCCCGCCGCTTCAAGGCCGAAGCCAACAGGGCCGGATCGTCCGCCACGATCGCCGTCGCTCCGACGAGGGCCACGGTCAGTCCGCCGACCCTGAAGCACTTGCGCCCGTTCACGTCGACGCCGTCGAGCACCAGGGACGCGAAGGGAGCGAACGCGTAATCCCAAAAGCCCAGCTGCGTCGCCACGCAGAATCCGCTCGCCCCGGGCGTGTCGCCCATCCGCAGGGCCGCCATCACGTCGCGACCCGCGAAGCGGAGGATCCGCTCCTCGCTCACGCCGTTGCGCTCCACCCAGCGCCGGTCATCCAGGTCGTCGAGAGTCGGGGCCTCCAGGGCCTGCATCAGCGCGTTGAGCTCGCGCCGGACGGCGGCGTCGCGCAGCATGCGCGTCCGCACGATCTTCCAGAATTCCGTCGCCTGCAGCCGCTCCCAATGTCCTCGCGCGTTCGTGGCGCGCACGATCACATGCGCTTCCTCCGGCGCGAAATCCGCAACCGCGACCTGAGCGTCCCGGCGGTATTGCATCGCCCGCGCCAGGACGAAGCACCCCAGCAAGAGCGCAAGACCCAGCGGGGCCGCGATCAGCGCCTTCGTCCACCACCGCCGTTCGCGGACCCAGTCCCAGACGACCGTGACGTTCATGAGGCTAGGGCGCATACCGCCGGAGCTCCCACAGCAGATGCTTGAGCTCATTCATGAGAATCCCCTCGAGCGCGAGTCGAACCGCCGCGGGCGCCCCCGGAATCGCCAGCATGACGCGTCCCTTGTCCGTCACGCCGAGCACGGCGCGGCTCATGATGGAGGCCGTCCCGATTTCCTCGTGGCTCATCGCGCGGAAGAGCTCCCCGAATCCCGGGAGCTCCTTGTCGAGGAGATCGCGCATCGCCTCGATCGTGACGTCCTTGCGGGACACCCCGGTGCCGCCGATCGCCACCACGAGATCCGCGCCTTCTTTGAGCGCCGACGAGGCGGCACTGGCGACGGCTTTGCGGTCATTGGGGATGATCCGGTGTTGGAGAACGGAGTGGCCGAATTTCCCGAGGATCTCCAACGCGAGTTTGCCCGAGACGTCCGTTTCCATGGTCTGGGCGTCGCTGACGGTCAGGACCGCGCATCGAGCCGGCCCGACGTCTTCGGCTAGTTCCTTGTGGTCATGCGCTCCCATAGGGCCTCTCTTTTAACGAGTCCGTGTTCCACGCGCCGGGACAGCCGCAGAAAGATTATCGCCCATCGGCCCGGTTGACAAGGACGGCGCCCCGCGCGCCACTTCGCTGTTCTCGCCGCCGCGGCCGTGAGCTACGATGCTCCCGAGGAAGATGGACCGCGAAACCGAATTGATGGTGCGCGTAAAGGCCGCCTCCGCGGAGGCGTTCCAGGAGCTCTACGCGCTGTACCGGAAGCCGCTGGCCAATTTCTTCTACCGGCTCTGCTGGAACCGCAGCCTCGTCGACGATCTCGTCCAGGAGGTCTTCCTGCGCCTCTGGCGGGCGGCGCCGACCTACGAGCCTTCCGCCAAACCGTCGACCTACATCTTCCGCATCGCGCACAATCTGTGGATGAACGAGGCCGCCAAGAAGAAGGCGACCGTCTTGGAAGATCTCGAGCACGCGATCGAGCGCGATCCTTCGGACGACGCGCAGCGCGATGAGCTGCGGAAGGCCGTGCGGCGGGCGATCGAGGGTCTGCCGGAGGGGGAACGCGAGTGCTTGATCCTCTCGGAGGTCAACGGACTGCGCTACGCGGAGATCGGCGAGATCCTCGGCATCCCTATCGGCACGGTCAAGTCCCGGATCTTCAACGCCGTCCGACGGCTGCGGGAGGCGCTGGAGGGAATGAGGTAAGCGACCGCGCGCGCGTTCACAGGCGGAGTGGCGAAGATCACGCTGGATCTCTCGAAACTCCCTGTCGGCGTTCGCGGAATCCGCCGCAGAAGATCATCAGGCGGAGGACGCTATGGCAGCAAAGCACGGGTCCCACCGGAGCGCTCTCGTCCTGCTGCTCGCGTTCGGCGTGTCCTGCGGCGGATCCGGCAGCTCGAACGGCCCGGCGCCGGCGACCGCGACCGTGCCCCTCCCGCCCCAGCCCTCCACCGAACAGAGTTGCGAGGGCGAAACCGGCCCGGTCTTCCTGGAGTGCTACTACCCCGCCAAGCCCGCCGCCCCGGCCGGGAGCTTCCCCGAGACCGTGGAGCTAGACCTCCAGGAATCCCATACACTCACTCTCACGGACAACCAAACGCGGACCGTCAAACTGCTGAACACCAGTCTCGTGCATTCCTCTCCCGGGGGCTACCAAGGAGGCAACGTGACGGTCTGGGCGACGGCGACGATCGAAGTCTCGGGAGACGGTCTGCCTCCGGTCAGCGCCGAGATTCCGGCCGCACATTTCCACCGCCCCAGGATCATCCACGACGTGCGCGTCATGGTCGACGTCACCCGCGAGTTCAACGACAACAACCTGCGCGACGGAGGCGGCACGGACAAGGCCGCGCGCCTGGTCCTCTCCGACGGCCGCTCCACGATGACGGACGTCTCACGCTATCGCTATCCCTTCCCTTCGCAGCTCTGGCAGGAGGGGTCCAACGTCACCCACTGGCAGGCGCTTCAGGGAAACCTCGATGGCGGCTTGTATCACCACGGCGGCTTCGACCAAGGCATGCCGCGCGGAACACCGGTGTACTCCTGGCACGGCGGGACCGTCGTGCGGGAAGACCGCGGCTTCGACCGCACCGTGCGCCTGCGAAACGCCGACGACGGACGAAGCGAATACGAGCACAGCGCCCTTCATTTCGACGCGGTCGATCCAGCCTTGGACGGTCAACGAGTCGAACAAGGCGCCTATCTGGGAACGTCGGGCGTCGCGACATGGCCGCACATCCACTGGGCGAACGACTATTCCTGGGGCCCGACGCTGGCCGAGTGGTATGTGGCACAGAACGACCCGATCAAGCTGTCCTACGTAAAGAGCTGGCTGGCTGCCGGCCCCTACGACGCCGGGATGGGCGTCGATTCCCTCGCGGGCGAATCTACGGCGGCCCCGAACGCACCGACATGGAAGGTCTGGGACAACATGGTCCCCGGCGTGGTCATGGTTCGCGAGGCCCTTACAGACTATCCGTATTCCGGATGGGCCGACGTCAACGGCAGCTATGCCGGCAAGGTCGCCTATCTCTTCGTCTACGCGCACTCGAACACGGCACAGAATGCCGTGCTGCGAGTCGGACACAGCGATCCCATCAAGGCCTGGTGGAACGGCTACCCCGTCATCGACAACGCCGAATCCGTCGACACGCCCGGCACCACCTCTCCCTCGATCGTGGTCGATCGATTCCAGGTACCGATCAGCCTCCAAGCGGGACCCAACCGCCTTCTGATCAAGACGATGAACGCGGGACCCGAGTCATGGCAAGTCTGCGCCAGGATCAGCGACGACGCCGGCAACGTGTTGCCGGGGATCCGATACTCCGTATCTCCGTAAGGCGCGATAGACTTCTAGGTGATGGCCCTTCCCGAACGCTACGAGCTACTCGGAGAGCTTGGTCGCGGCGGTTTGGCTATCGTCTACCGCGCGCGCGACCGACTCCTCGACCGCGAGGTGGCCATCAAGATGCTGCGACCGGAGTTCGCGCAGCAACCCAAGTCTCTTGCCCGCATGCAACGAGAGGCCCGCGCCATCGCCTCGCTGGACCACCGCAACATCGTCCGCCTCTACGACGTCCTCAACGACGCCCTCGTCATGGAACTGGTCCCGGGGAACTGCCTGGACTTCCGCGCGCTCTCGCTTCCGGACCGCCTCCGTGCCCTCGAAGACATCGCCCGCGCCGTCCACGTCGCGCACGAGCGAGGCATCATCCACCGCGATCTCAAGCCCGGCAACGTCCTGCGTGAGCAAACGGGGCGAGTGGTCGTCACCGATTTCGGACTCGCCCACTTGGCGGAAACCCGCAGCCGGTTGACCCGCTCCGGCACGACCTTGGGCACGCCCCTCTACATGGCCCCGGAACAGATCCGCGGCCAGCCGATCGATCGTCGCGCCGACATTTATGCGCTCGGCGTCATGCTCTACGAGGCGATCGCCGGCCAACCTCCGTTTCAGGCCGACACGATTGCCGAGCTCTATCACAAGGTGCTCTCTCGGCAGCCGCCCCCGCTCAAAGGCGTTCCGACCGACCTGGTCACGCTGTGCGATCGCACCCTGGCCAAGGAACCGCGGGATCGTTACTCTTCCTCCACCGCCTTGGCCGACGATCTGGCGCGGTATCTCGCCGGCAAGCCCATCCAGAACCGTCCCATGAGTTCCTGGACCCGGCTCGCTCGCCATCTCGGACGCCGGAAGGCCGTTGCGGGCGCCCTGATTCTGACCGGGATCTTCCTCTCGATCGGCACGATCACCTTCCTCAGGCTGCGTCAGACCCGGCAAGACATCACCGACACGCGCGCCGCGCTGCTGGAGGAGATGCGCTCCACCTCCGCCGCTTCTCTGGAGGCCGTTCTGGATCTGCGCCGCGTGGGCAAGGTCGACCGCATGATCGAGCACGCCGCCAAGGTCTTCGATGCTTGTCAAAAGGTCACCCATGACTTGCCCCAGCTCGCCGAACCGCACTACCTCCGGGGCCGGATGCTGCGCGCCCAGATGCGCTTCGTCGAGGCGCTCGACGAGCAGCAGAAAGCCCTCGCGAAAGATCCGTTCTACGCTCCGGCCCTCTACGAAAGGCTCGTGCTCACGCAGCACCTGTACCGGCCTGGGCCTGCATCTGGCCAGGGGAGGCGGCGATCCGGAAGCGCTCTACGCGCCGGCGCTGGCCGACCTCGATGAGGCCGTGCGCCTCAACGACTCGGATGCGTTTGCCTGGCAGGCCCGCGGCAATGCTCACTACAACCGAGCGTGTTTCAGGCGCAGCCGGCACCTGTCGGCCGATGCCGATGGCCGGGCCGCCGTGGGGGCGTACAGCGAGGCCCTGCGCATCAACCCCCTTCTTCGGGAACAGCTGCGACCTCACATGGAATCAGCCCGCCGCATGATCGACGAGGCGCCCGGAGATTGAATCACCGAACTTCCCCCGCCCTAGGACGCTTCTATAATGATGATGAAGCCCATGAAGCAGTTCCCGGTCATGATGGCGCTGGCGGCGCTTGGCGGTTGCGTCATGGTCGAGGAAATCGACCGCGTGCCCGCGCGTAATCCGGTCGGCGTCGACGGCGTCATCGACATGGTTCGCTCGCGCGTCAGCGAGTGGCACATCTTGGCCGAGATCCGCGCCAACGGCGTCCAGCGCTCTCCGACCGCAGACGACATCGTCGCCCTGAAGCAGGCCGGCGCCGGGGATCGAATCATCTCGGCCATGATCAACGCGCCGGTCACGACGGCTCGGGCCGGCGAAGTACGGCGCACGGTTTACTACGACACCCGACCCGCCGAAGGCGCGACGTGGTTCACCCTCGGCGCCCTCTTGGGTTGGGGCTTGCATTTCGATCATCCCTGGCATCACGGTTGCCGCTGGTAAGGAGGAATCCCACCATGAAACGCGCGCTCCTGACGTTGTCCTTCGCGATGCTCGCCGCCGGCGCGGCCTTCGCGGGTGTCACCAAGGAAGACCTGAAGAAGCTCCTCTCGGCCGGCGTCGGCGACGAGGTGGTCCTGTCCTTCATCAAGGCCAACGGCCCCGTCGATCCGCTCTCGGCGGACGATCTCGTCGAGCTGAAGAAGATCGGCGCCGGCGACAAGCTGCTGCAGGACATTCTGGAGCGCAAAGAGGAGAAGCCGCAGCCTCAGGTACAGCCGAAATCCGATCCGCAGCAAACTCCCGCTCCGCCGCCGCAATCCTATCCAGACCTCCGACCGGAGCCGACCGAGCGCGTCATCGAGCGTGAGACGGTCGTCGTCGAACGGCCCAGCACCACGGTTTACGTATACGACGAACCGAGCGTCGTCTATTATCCAAGTCCGGATATCGTGACGACGGTCTATTGTCGGCGGCATCGCGTGTACGACTCCTGCGCCGGCTTCTCGACCTACGCCTATCCGTCCTACGGTTGCACTCCCCGTTCGTGGTATTCGTGGCGCGCCACCCCTTCGTACTCGTTCGGCACCTATCGCCGGTCCCGCCGGTGCGGCTCGTTCTCGATCGGGGTCGGTTGGTAGTCAGCACGCCAGGGTGCGAACGCCGAGACTCAGCGCCTCTTCTCAGGGTCCTCAGCGTCCTCTGGTGTCGAGACTTGCCCAGGGTTCTCCGTTACCCCTCTGGGGCCTCACTTCCGATGCACCTTCGTCGGAACCGCGTCCAGCCAGAGGTCGCTGACGCGCCCCGCCCGGAAAAGATGGTATCCCAGTCCCGCGATCATCGCCGCGTTGTCCGTGCAGTACCGCAGCGGCGGGAAGTACGTCCGCAGACCATGCGCCGCCCCCCGCGCCGTCATCTTCTCCCGCAGGCGTCCGTTGGCGGCCACCCCACCTCCCACCGCCAATCGCGGCACACCGTGCGTCTCGCACGCGCGCACCGCCTTCTCCACGAGCACGTCGACGACCGCTTCCTGGAAACTCGCGCAGATGTCTCCGACCTCCTCGGGTGAAAGGGCCCGTGGCGAGCGCGCGTCCTGCCCGCGCACGTGATAGAGCACGGCCGTCTTGATCCCGCTGAAGCTGAAGTCGAAGGACTCCGGATCCAGCAGCGTGCGCGGAAACGTGACCCTGGCGGGATCGTGACCGCGAGCCGCCTTCTCGATCATCGGCCCTCCCGGAAACCCCACTCCCAGGATCTTCGCCACCTTGTCGAACGCCTCCCCGGCCGCGTCGTCGGTCGTCGCGCCGAGCAGCCGGTGATCGATCTCGCTGTCGCTGCGATAGAGGCTCGTGTGCCCGCCTGAAAAGACCGCGGAGATGCACGGATACTCCAGATCCGGGAAAGCCAGCTTGTTCGCGTAGATGTGGCCGTGGATGTGATCCACCGCCATGAGCGGCTTGCCCGCGGCCAACGCCAACGACTTCGCCATCGACACGCCGACCAGAAGGGCGCCGACGAGCCCGGGCGCGTTCGTCACCGCGATCGCGTCCAGCTCCGACACGGTCACCCGCGCATCCTGCAGCGCCTTCGCGACGACCGGTGAAATCGCCTCGATGTGCGCGCGGCAGGCCAGCTCCGGCACGACGCCGCCGTAGATCGCATGCAGATCCACCTGAGTCTGCACGATGTCCGACAGCACCGTGCGCCCGTCTTCCACGACGGCCGCCGCCGTTTCGTCGCACGAGCTCTCGATTCCGAGGATCTTCATGACCAAGGACTGGGGCGGGTTGCGGGCCTACTGCTCCTTGTGCTCCTTCTTCACGGCGGACAGATCCCGGGACTCCACTCGGGCCGGGCGCCCATCGAGGCGCGCGTTCAGCACCTCCAGCGCCGCTTCGAGCTGCAAGTCCTTCGGAGCCGGCGGCTTGGCCTCCGGATCCTTCTTGAGGATGCCTTCCTGCCTCCAGTGCTTGAGGACCTCCGCGTTCTCCTGATCGGTGAGCTCCACGAGGTGGTCCGGATCGAGCCCGTACGTCTTCTTCCCTTCCTCGCGATGTACGCTCGTCCCGTTGGGAGTGAAGTAGCGCGCCGTCGTGATCTTGACGCGCGAGCCGTCGGCGAGGGGAATCGGCGTCTGGACGGAGCCCTTGCCGTACGTCCGCGCCCCCACGATCACGCCCCGACCATGATCGCGCAGGCACCCCGCGAAAATCTCGCTGGCGCTCGCCGTGCCGCTGTTGGTCAAGATCACCACCGGCA
>JACPRB010000300.1 GCA_016190155.1 Planctomycetota bacterium | reverse complement strand
GTCGTTGTACGGCGAGATGCCGGTGACCGCCTCGTAGAGCACGGCGCCGAGCGAGTAAACGTCGCTGAGGTGGTCCACCTTCTCCATGTCGCCCTCGGCCAGCTCCGGCGGCATGTAGTAGGGCGTCCCCATGATCACGCCCTTGACGTAGGCGCTGTCGCCGATGCGGGCGACCTTGGCCAGGCCGAAGTCCATGACCCACGGGCGCCCCGATCGGTCGATGATGATGTTGGAGGGCTTGAGATCCCGGTGGTAGACGCCGCGCTCGTGCGCGTAGTGGATGGCGCGGCAGACGTCGCGCATGAGGGCGGCGGCGAGCTTGACGGGGAGCTCCTTGCCGCGGATCTTGCGCGAGGTTCCCGACGGCACGTAGCGTTCCGCGTGGCTGATGAACGTCGTCTGGAACACGGATTCGTCGATGCCTTCGCGCACGAGGCCGTCGAGGGTCACGCCTTCGATGTAGTGCATCGTGTAGAAGAAGTGGTTCTCGACCGAGCCGAAGTCGAGGATCGGCACGATGTTGGAGTGATTGAGCTCCGCCGCCGCGCGCGTTTCATTGAAGAAGCGCTTGACGTCCTCGGCGTCTCCGTAGGGCGTGCGCACGCCCGCGGCCGTGTCGCTTTCGTGAGGCAGGAGCTTGAGGGCGACGACCTTGTTGAGGTCCATCTGCCAAGCGCGGTACACGATGCCCGCGCCTCCGCGGCCGATCTCGTTGAGCAGGACGTACTTGCCGAATCGATTGGCGGGGTCCACCTTGGCCAGGCGCACATCGGCGGGCAGGTCCTGGTCGTGCTCCTTTGAAGCCTCATCCAGCGCCTCGTGCATGGTCGCGGCCATCTTGGCGAAGAGGAGAGGGACCTCGGCGTTGCACTTGCCGCAGATGTAGTCCTCATCCCCCTTTTTCTCTTGATCGGAGGAGATGGGCGCCCCGCATTCGGGGCACGAATAGAGCGTCAGGTTCTGCAAGTGCAGGGCCGTCTCCACGGCGTCCTTCTTCAAGTACCGCCGCTTGACGAGGATCTCCCCCAGCGGCGGCAGGGGAGCGATGCCCAGGTCGGCCAGGCGCGCCTGGAGCCGCAGGCACTCGTTGACCTGGTACTCGGTGGCCAGGCCCTTCTCGATGAGGATCTTGCCCAACAAGGCGCCGCGGGCGCCCTCCGGCCTGCCGTTGACGTTCTCGATGGCGTCACGTTGCAGCTGGAGCAACCGCTCGACGTCCTCGTTCTTCAGGTAGCCGCGCGAGACCATGATCGAGCCCAGCGATTTCGCCGGATTGCGCTCCTGCGCGGTGAGGCAGTCGTACAGTTGTTCCCGACTGACGAGGCCCTCGCGCAGAGCGATTCGCCCGATCAACAGATCGCCTTTTCCTCCCATGGTTCGTCCCCGCGGGCGTGCGTCTCTCTCGCAGGCCTTAGGGGGCGGGCATTATAGCCTCGTCCCCGCTCAAATTCTATATTGATTTAACCTCCGGAGGAACTTGGGTCGCCCCAGAATCTCCGCCGCGATGATCAGTCGCACGCCGGGACTCAGATTCCGATTGGATAGGAGCCGTTCGTCCAGGGTGGGGTGTCGCTGGACGGGCGCGGGTGCCTGAGGGACGCGGGGAGCCGCCGGCGGCGGGACCGGCGTCATTTCTTCTTGGACGGCCTCTTTTGGCGGCGGTCGATGCCGCTTGACGGGGGGACCGAAGGCCTCTTCCACCTCCGCTTCGAAAGTCGGCGCCGGTTCCTCCTGCGCAGGTTCCGGTTGCTCGCCCGGCTGGGCACTCTGTTTCTTGAGCCACTGCAGGATTGGGCCTGCGATCGCGCTGACCAGAACGATCAGCACGATGGCCAGATTGATGAGGTCGCGATCGATCTCCATGGCTATTGCTTCTGTTCCGGTGGGGGCGCGGGCTTGGTCTGGGCGATCGAAGCCCGCATCTCCGTGTCCGCCTGCAGGTTCCGCAATCCATAGTAATCCATGATGCCCAGCCGGCCGCTGCGGAACGCCTCCGCGATCGCTTTGGGGATGTCCGCCTCGGCCAGCGTCACCTGCGCCCGGTTCTCCTGGTCCAGCGCCTTCATCTCCTGCTCTCGCGCCACGGCCAGCGCGCGTCGCTTCTCGGCCTCGGCCTGGGCCATGCGCTTGTCCGCCTCGGCCTGATCCCCCCGCAGCCGCGCCCCTACGTTGTCGCCCACGTCGACGTCCGCGATGTCGATCGATACGATCTCGAACGCGGTCTGCGAGTCGAGGCCTTTCTGCAGCACGCCCTTGGAAATGCGATCGGGGTTCTCGAGGACGACCTTGTACGTGTCCGCCGATCCGATCGAGCTGACGATCCCCTCGCCGACCCGCGCGACGATCGTCTCCTCGGTGGCGCCGCCGACCAGCCGTTCCAGGTTCGTGCGGACCGTCACGCGCGCCTTGACCTTGAGCTGGATGCCGTCCTTGGCGACCGCGTCGAGCGTCTCGCGCCCCTTCTTGGGATCGGGACAATCGATCACCTTCGGCCGCACGCTCGTCTGGACCGCGTCCAGCACGTCGCGTCCGGCGAGATCGATGGCCGCCGCCTGGTCGAACGACAACGAGATGCGCGCCTTGTTGGCGGCGATGAGCGCCGTGACGACGCGGATGACGGTTCCCTTGGCCAGGAAATGCGCCTCCAGCCGGTCGGTCGGCACGGAGATCCCCGCCTTCATCGCCATGATGCGGGCGTTTACGATGACGTGAGGGGTCACCTTCCGGAGGGACATCCCCACCAATTGCAGGATCGCCACGTGGGCGCCCGACAACGTCGCCTGAATGTAGAGGAAACCGTACTTGAAGATGATGATCAGGACTATCAACGCCGCGACGGCCGCCGCCAGGAGTAGCGTCACGCCCAAAGGTCCCGACCAGATCTCCGTCTCGGCCACAAGAGCGGTCATCATGCCTCCTTGATCGATCGAACCACGATTCGGTTGCCTTCCACCTTCACCACGCGCACCCGGCGCCCCTTCGGGATGGGCTCGCCCGCGGAAACCACGTCAAGTCGGCGCCCATCGATGAGGAGGATGCCGGCGGGGCGCAGGTCCGTCAACGTCTTGCCTTCGCGTCCCACGAAGGCGCTATAGTCCTGCGCGAACGACGCGCCCTTGTCAAGCGATGCGCGCAGCGTGAGACGACGCAGGCCGAGAACCACGCTGAGCGGCCCCACGATCAGGGCGAGCGCAAGTTGGCCTACGCCGAGCCCCGTGTCGTAGCGGAATCCGAGGATGATCGAAGCTGCCAGCGCCGCCGTTCCGATCAAGCCGATGACCATGCCGGGGAGGAGCGCCTCGGTCACGATCAACCCCAAGCCCACAAGATAGAGCACGACAATGAGCCCCAATTCCATGTCAGCGCTTCACCTTTCCGACGACGATGCGCATTCCCTCGACGCGCAGCACCTCCACCGTCTCGCCGGGCGCGACGAACTCTCCGTCGGCGACGACATCGTACTCTTGCCCGTCGATCTCGATCTTTCCGCCCGGTCGCAGCGGCGTGGCGGCGTGGCCCATCCGACCCTGCAGCTCCGACGTTCCCGCCGTTGCCGGCGCGCCTTCGGCGAGCTCCGCCTGCAGCACGAGCTTGCGCATCACCGGGACGTTCGGCAGGAAGCGAAGGACGGAGATGAAACCGATCGCGGCTCCGACGAACGCGAGGATCACGCGGCCCAGCGACGCCAGCAGGATATCGAGTTGCCACGGCGCGCCCTTGATGTCCGGAACAGTGAAGTCCTGCAGCGAGAGGATCAAGCCCGCGAAGACCAGCAGGACGCCCCCGATGCCCGCGATGAACGTCCCCGGCAGGACGAAGATCTCCACCGCGATCAGCGCCAATCCCGCGACGATCAGGATGATCTCCGTCGCCTCTGCCAATCCCGCCAAGTGGTGTCCGAATAGCAGTAGCGCGATCGCCGCGATGCCGAGGATGCCGGGGGCGCCGAAACCGGGAGTCTTCAGCTCGATCCAGATTCCCAGCATCCCGATGACCAGCAGGAGGAACGCGACGACGGGCGACGTCAGGAAGCCGACCAAGGACTCCGACCACGTGGGGGTGATGGCGCGCTCTTGCGGGTTCGTGAGGCCCAAATCGGAAAAGATCTCCTGCCGTGAGGCGGCCGCGCGTCCCATGCCCGTTTCCACCACCTGGCGATCCGTCAGCGTCAGCAGCTTGTCCTTGGCCACGAAGGGGACCTCGGGCTTGTCGACCTCCTTGCCTTCCCTGCGGAGGGTCTCGATCTCGCCGGCCGTGAGATACTGCTGCCGGCCGTCCACCGTGACCTGGAAGACCTCGAGGTCCTTGTCGACCATCGCCACCGCCAGGTTCGCCGGATACCCGTTCTGTTCCGCGCGGGCGCGGAACTTCTCGCGGAAGGCCGAGACGTACTTCTCATCGACGGGCTGCGGGCCGTTCTCGCCTTCCGTCACGGGCGCGGCCGCGCCGATCACCGTGCCGGGGTGCATGTAGAGGCGGCGGCAGGACATCGCCACGTAGGCGCCCGCGGACCACGCGCCTCCCGTGATCCCTTCCTTCGCCGCGGGGCGGACATAGGCGGCCGTCGGAATCGGAGCCAAGCCCATGATGTCCTCGCCGATGCGCAGCATATGGTCGATCCGACCGCCCGGCGTGTCGATCTCGAAGAGGACGAGGTCCGGCTTCTCCTGGCGGATGAGCCGCGAGGCGCGCGCGACCAGCGCGACGTGCGAGGCGTCGAGCGGGCCGACGATCGGGACGATCGTCACCCGGGCGGGCGCGGGGCGCTCTTCCTGCGCCTGACCCAGCCTGCATAGCAACAGCGCCGCGAGGAGTCCGTATCGCATGACCTCATTTTACGTTCGACGGGGGAATGTCGCTACTGGTGTCGATTGCCGAGGACCCAGAGGGGAACAGAGGACGCGGAGAAGGCCCGAACCCCAACACCAGAGGACGCTGAGGACCCAGAGAAAAAGGGGCCCCAGAGAAGAAGTGCCCGGCGATCTGGAACGCGTGACTTGCCCGAGAGGCGCGTGATATCGTTTCGAGCTTATGGAAGACATCGAATCGAAGGCGCGATTCCTTCTCTCGCGAATCGGCGAACTTGCCGCATCGGTGGGCCAACTGGAGATATCGGAAACAATGGACGACGCGGCCAAGGCGGCGGCGACGGCGCCGCTGGAGGCGGCGGCCGCGGCGGTGCGGAGCGAGATCGTTCCGGGTCTGCTGGAGTTCAAGGACGCGCCGGACGCAGCCGTTCGGGAGGCGCGGGACGGGGCGGCCGTGCTCTGCCGGTCGCTGGCGGTGGCGTACTCGTGGCTCGACCAGGACGCCGTCACGCGCGACTGGCTGCGCAAGGCCCGGGCCTTGGCGGCCTCCGAGGAGCTGCGCTCCGCGATCGCGCAGGATGAGGTCCGCCTGCAGAACGCGCAGGACTTCGCCGACATTTTCACCCTGTGCCGCGAAGGTGCTCGAATCGATGGAGGGCGCGGCGGAGCGGCTCACCGGACAGCCGGGGGGCGATACGGCGGTGCGCGACCTCGTCGAATGGACGTCGACGGTCGCCCCGGAATTCCCGCGACTGGCGCTGGTCTTGCGCTTGTGCGAGTCGACGGACACTCCAGTGCTCCTGGCGGCGGCGGCGCGCTGGCACAAGGAAGCCGGTCATGCCTGCCCGCCGCACATCGTGACGCGCCTGCGGGCGCATCTGGACCGCGGTCGATACGACGGATGGGAGAGCGACGCGCTGGCGTATCTGTCCGTGGCGGACGAAACCGTGGCGCGTCCGATTCTCTACGCCCGCGCGGAGAAGGCCTGGAAAGGCGAAGAAGATGACGCGGCCATCCGCGCCTGGAGGCGGTGGGCCGGGCGATCGCGGACCGGGAGGACGTGTTGCACAATGCGGCCGTGACGTGGCTTCTCGACCCGCAGGACTCGGAGACGACCGCGCGAGCATGGCTGACGGCCCGATTATTCGCCGATGCCGAGCTGGCCGAGCGGGTCGCCTCCGAGGCGCGACGTCGCGGCGTGTTGGCTCCGTTCTTCGGACAATGACGGCGGTTATTCGCCGGCGATGCGGCGAACGGCCTCGGAAACGGCCTCCGCCTCGCCGTCCAGCAGCGTGCGCACGTCGAAGAGGACGCGCTCGCGCTGCACCCGGGCGAAGATGCACGGGGTGTTCATCCGCAATCGCCGGTCGATCTCCTCCAGCGAGAGCCGGGCATGTCGGATCGCGACGACCTGCGTGGGCAGGTCCTGCCCCGGCACGCTCCCCCCGCCGACCTGCGAAGTGTCGTCCAGGATCTCGACCTTCACGCCGGGAATCGTCTTGAGGCGCCCGGCCAGATCCAACGCGCGGCGTTCGATCTCGTCGCGGCCCATCGCGATCATCCGCAGCGTCGGGTGTTCGCGCATCAGCCGCTCGCGGTCGAGATACATCCGGAGCGTCGCTTCCAGCGCCGTCAAGGCGAGCTTGTCCACGCGCAGCGCCCGGAACAGCGGATGCTTGCGGACGGCCGCGACCGCCGCCTTCTTCCCGAGGATGAGGCCGCCCTGGGGGCCGCCCAGGAGCTTGTCGCCGCTGAACGTGACGATGTCCACGGCCGCGCGCACGGAGTCCTGCACGAGCGGTTCGCCGCGGATGCCGAAGGGGCTCAGGTCGACGAATGCGCCCGCACCGAGGTCGTCCATCACCGGGATGTTGCGCGCGCGTCCCAGCGCGACGAGGTCCTGCAGGGAAGGTTCTTCGGTGAAGCCCACGATGCG
>JACPRB010000299.1 GCA_016190155.1 Planctomycetota bacterium | reverse complement strand
TCCTTGGTGTGCAGGATCGCCAGCACCGAGAGGAAGCTGAATACGAACGTGATGCCGAAATCCCTATACACCTAGGCCCTCGGATCCGTCGCCGGCACCACCACAACCAGCACGTGAATCATGAAATACGCCGCGATGAATCCGACGACGATGCCGAACATCAGCGTCGAGATGACCGCGATGAAGCGGCGCGCGAAGGCCAGCTCCAACAGGACGCAGCAGAAGCCGATGAGGACGCCGGCGGTCAGACCGATCCAACCCGACTTGTAAATCTCAAGCCCGATCCCGACGCCGAGGGCCCCGCACATGGCGATGAAGATCGCGCGAAGGGCGTGAAGCATGTTCTCACCGAACCTTAAAGAACGGTCTCAAACGGGTAGAAGAGCCTGCGGACCTCGTCCTGCGCGTACCGGTCGGTCATGCCCGCGATGTAATCCGCCACCGCCCGATGCACCCCCACTTCCTTCGCCCAGTCGCGGAACCGCGGCGGAAGCTGATCCAGGTTCGATACGTACGCGTCGAAGAGACTTCGAATGAACCGCTTCGCCTTCTCGGACATGACCACCACACGATGGTGCCGATAGACGTGCGCGTGCAGGAACCCCTGCAGTTCCCTCTTCCTCGCTTCCGTCTCCGGCGAGAAACCGACGACGCGCTCCGAACATCGCCTCACGTCCTCCACCGTCCGGATCCCGAGCCGCGCGAGGTTCCGATCCGTCGTCGTGATCAGGTCCGTGACTTCCGTGTCGATGATCCGGCGGACCGCCTGCCGCAAACGCTGCTCGGAAGTCGCCTGCGGCGTCGCCGACTCCACGGCCGCCGACGCTTCGCACCACAACCGCACTCCCCGCAGCGCCGGATCATCGATCAAGCCCGCCTTCAGCCCGTCGTCGAGATCGTGCGCGTCGTACGCGATCGAATCCGCGACGTCCACCAGCTGATTCTCCAGAAGGGTCTGCCACGTCGGTTCATACTCCGCCTCGACGGGTTTGCCGGGCCGCACGGTGTGCTTGCGCATCGACTCGCGCGTCTCCCACGTGAGATTGAGCCCCGCGAATTGCGGATAGCGCGTCTCCAGCACCTCCACGACGCGAAGGCTCTGCACGTTGTGCTCAAAGCCGCCGTGATCCTTCATGCACTCGTTGAGGGCGTCCTGGCCGGAATGGCCGAACGGCGTGTGCCCCAGATCGTGCGCCAGCGCCAAGACCTCGCACAGATCCTCGTTGAGCGCCAGCGCGCGGGCGGCCGATCGCGCGATCTGCGCCGTCTCCATGCTGTGCGTCAGGCGCGTCCGATAGTAATCACCCTCGTGGTTGAGGAAGACCTGCGTCTTGTATTCCAGCCGGCGGAAGGCCGCGGAGTGGATGACGCGATCGCGGTCGCGCTGGAACGCCGTGCGATACGCGTGCTCGGGTTCCGGGAACCGGCGCCCCCGCGATCGGCCGCACTTGGCCGCGTACGGCGCCAGGACCTTCTCCTCCCGCTCCTCGAGTTGTTGGCGCGTCAGCATGTCATCCTTTCAGCCGGAGGATGTCGTCGATCTCCCCCAGGAGCCACCGCAGGTCGTCCATCGAGATGTCTCCCATATGGGCGATGCGGAACGTCTTCGCCTTGATCTTGCCGTACCCCTCCGAAATCATCGCGCCCCGCCGGGCCAGCTCGGCGTTGAGCTTCCCGATGTCGGCCCCCTGGTTGTTCAGCACGGCCGTCAGCGTCACCGACTCGTATCCCTTCTCCGGGAAGAGCGCGAAACGCTCCTGCGCCCACGCGCGGCACGCCTGGGCCATCTCGAGCGTCCGCGCGTACCGGTTGTCGAAGCCCTCCTTCATCATGCGATCGAGCTGCGCGTCGAGCGCGAAGAGCAGCGGGAGAACGGGCGTCTCGGGCGTCTGGTTCTTCTCGTCGAACTTCTTCATCTGCACGAAGTCGAAGTAGTGCCCGCGGTGGGGCACCGTCCGGGCCTTCGCCAGCGCGCGATCGCTGACATAACAGATCGTCAGGCCCGGCGGCAGACCCCACGCCTTCTGCACGCCCGCCAGAAGGACGTCGATCCCCAGCGCCTCCGGCTCGATCTTCACGCCGGCCATCGAGCTCACCGCGTCGACGCAGAACATGACGTCGGGATACCGGCGTACGACCCGCGCGATGGCCTCGATCGGATTCATGACGCCGGTGGAGGTCTCGTTGTGGACGACGGTGATCGCGTCGACCTTGCCGGTCGCGAGGCGCTTGTCGATCTCCTCGGGCTTGTTGGCGAAACCCCACTCGGCCGCGCACGCCTCGGCCTCCTTGCCGTTCTCCTTGGCGATCTCGAACCAGCGTTCCGAGAACGCCCCGCACGTGCAGGAGAGCACGCACTTGCCCACGAGGTTGCGGACCGCGGCCTCCATCGCGCCCGTCGAGCTGGACGTGAACAGGAAGATCGAGCCGCCCTTCGCGTTGAAGAACGCGCGCAGCTTGGACTTCAGGCGGCCGTGCAGGTCCTCGTAGTCCTTGCCGCGATGGCTGATCATCGGCGTGGAACACGCCTTCAGGATGTCGGGGTGGACTTCGATGGGCCCCGGAATAAAAAGCTTCTTATGCATGATCCCCTCCGCGAATCTTCACCGGCCTACGGTAACAAACTCCATGGAACACGCAAGCAGTCCGCTCAACAGCTTCGGATAGAAATCCGTCGACTTCTGCGGAAAACGCTCCCCTTTCGCGACGATCGTCCGGATCTGCTCCATCCGGACGGGGTTGACCAGGAAAGCGACCTGCGCCTTTCCCGCGCGCACGCGATCGATCGCCTCGTCCGCGGAGCGCAGATACCCGACGTACATCTCCTGGGCCGTGTGATGGGGCGTGATCCCCAGCATCCCTTCGAGGATGACCGTGTGCAGGATGTTCACGTCGAGCGACCGCCACTCCGGCGATTGGTCCGCCTTCACCTGCGAGGCCGCCTTCGCCGTGTCGCGCACCACCAGCAACCGCGGCGGACGATTCGGCTCGACGAGGCCGAACGCCGGCCGCGCCCGCTCCGTCTCCAGCGCCGCTCGGATGTCCGACGGCTCGCGGATCTCGAAGAACTCGCCGACGCGCGAGAGGTCCACCGAAGGCAGGCCGCGGATCACGCGGTGCGTCCCGAAGATCGTCAGCTCGTCGTCCATGTTGACCAGCGTGGCCAGCACGTTCTCGAAGGACTCCGGTCCTTCGCACCGCGCCCCCTCCGCGCGCATGAGATTGCGGTAGTTCGTCGCCGTCTCGGTGCGATGATGGCCGTCGGCGATGATCGCTTCGCTCGTCGCCAGAACCCCGCGGATCGTCGCGATGGCGTGGGGGTCGTCGATCAGCCACACTTCGTGTCGTTCGCCGAAATCGTCCGTCGCCTTCAGCATCGACGGCCACGCGGCCGCTTCGTCCAGGATGCGATTGACCGTCTTCTGCGGATCCGAATACAGCAGGAACACGGGCGAGATGTGGGCGCGCGTCGCCTTGATCATCTCCAGACGATCCGCCTTGGGGCCCGCGTGCGTCTCCTCGTGCGCATGGATGCGGTCCCCGATCCGAACGAGCGCGCTCAGCCCTTTGCGCACCTTGCCGCCGTAGAACTGGTAGGTCGCGTACAGCGCCGGCCGAGGGTCGCGCACGAGAATTCCCTTTTGGGTCCACTCCCGCAGCGTCGCCGCCGCCTGCTCGTAGACGGTGCCCTGTCGCCCCGGGTCGCGCAGAGGTTTATCGATGCGGATGAAGTTGTGCGGATCGCGCTCGAGGTACTCGCGCTGGAGCGCATCGGACACGCGGTCGTACGGCTGCGTCACCAACCGCGTCACGTCGCGCGCCGCGTAGCGCAAGGCGCGGAACGGAAAGATCTCAGGCATGAGCCGCCTCCCTTCGCGAAGAGAGCAATTCATCGTACAGGCCTTCGTAGCGAGGTACGACGACCTCCGGCCGGAAGACGTCGTGCGCGCGCGCCCGCCCCGCCTCTCCCATGCGCCGAGCCAACGTCGAATCGTCCAGCAGATCGAGCATCCGCTGTGCCATCGCGTCGACGTCTCCCACCGGCACGAGGAAACCGGTCTGACCGTCGGCGACCACTTCCGGCAAACCGCCCGCGTTCGTCGCCACCACGGGCACCTCGCAGGCCATGGCCTCCAAAGACGCCAGGCCGAACCCCTCGAACTCGCTCGTGGAGAGCAGCACGCTTGCCTGAGACAAGACGCCCTCGATGTCGCGATCCTCGCCGCCGAACTGCACGTCGTCCGCGACGCCGAGCCGCCGGGCCAGCTCTTTGACCGCCGGCGCCTCGGGGCCGTCTCCGACGAAGAGCATCCGCGCCGGGCGCTTCCGGCGCGCAAGCGAGAACGCGCGCAGCGCATCGGCGGAGCGTTTGACCGGCCGGAAATTGGAGACGTGCACGATGATCGGCACGTCGTGGAGATGCCGGCCGGGCTTGAAATGATCGGTGTCCACGAAATTGGGGATGACGCGGATGTCGGCGGCCGCCTCGAGGGAGGATTGGGTGCGTCCGCGCAGGAACTCGCTCACGGCCGTCACGGCGTCGCTCTGGCGGATGCCGAACCGCGTCAGGCATGCGAACGAGGCGTCCTGACCGACCAGCGCGATGTCCGTGCCGTGAAGGGTCGTCACCGTACGCGGCGCGCGCGCGCCGAGCATGCGACACGCCAGGTACGCGCTGACGGCGTGCGGATATGCGTAATGGGCGTGGATGACGTCCAGGGCGAAAGATCGAGCGGCCTCGGCGAGGGCGCACGCCGCCGCCATCCCGTACGAAGGGTATTCGAGGAGCGGGTATTCCGGAATCCGGATCGGATGAAACGTGAACCGTTCCGAGCGCGGCTGCATGCGGAAGGGCTGCCGATAGGAGAAGACGTGCACGCGGTGGCCTCGCGTCGCCAAGGCGGCCCCGAGCTCCGAGGCGACCACGCCCGATCCCCCGCTCGTGGGCCAGCAAAGGATGCCGATGTTCATGGGCCGGGCAGAGGATGTGAGGAAAAGCGGCACGGTTCGATCTTGGGGCGTGCGAGGAAACAGAGGGGAACAGAGCGCGGAGAGAAGAAACCGACACCAGAGGACGCAGCGCGGCGGCGCCGCAACCCAACACGGGGCTG
The DNA here is from genome assembly GCA_016190155.1 of Planctomycetota bacterium. Lineage (GTDB taxonomy): Bacteria > Planctomycetota > MHYJ01 > MHYJ01 > JACPRB01 > JACPRB01. The sequence goes on along the minus strand of JACPRB010000299.1, from coordinate 213 downwards.
GTGGGTTCGGCATGAATTTCCGCTCGACCGGGAAAGACGAACCGCTGCGAGCGCAGAGCCAGTGCAGAGGACCCAGCGCGGCGACCGCAACCGAACTAGGGGATCCTCGGTTTTCCGTCCGGAGAATTCTCTGAGGAAGCCAGGAAGCCAGGATAAAGACCGAAGGATAGGACGACCGACTTCCTTTCCGGGTTTCCTGCCTTCCTCAGAGAT
>JACPRB010000298.1 GCA_016190155.1 Planctomycetota bacterium | reverse complement strand
TCCTGCCTTCCTCAGAGGTATTCCGGCGATCGGCCTTGAGGTTCATGAAGAATCTCGTCGCCGCACAAGGATGTGATCGATTAGCACAACAGAAAGCGCTTTCATGGTCTCCTCTTGGCGTTTTGGCGCTTTGGCGGTTCGCCTTCCGAAACTCCGGATGCTCTAGATCAAGTTTGAACTCACTTTGTTACGGATTCTAAGTGCGCCGTTTCCATTTCCTGATCGCCTTCCTTTGGCTGTCGATTGCCGCCGCGGCGCACGCGCAGGAAGAGTCGTTGGTCAAGAAGGTCTGGCGGTCCATGTGGGACGGGACCTTCCGTTTGCAGAACGAATGGCATCACAAGCGTTGGGCGGTGGGCGACGTCACGCAAGCCCGGGCGCGGCTGGTGTGGTTCAATCCCTACGCGGAACTGCCGCAGTTCGGCATTCGGCCGGGCGATGTTCTGGGAGACGGACAGCGCGTGACTCTGGAAGAGGCGTTGAGCGTGTATCGCGCGCCCGACGGAGCGGGCACCGGCAAGGGCGCCTTTCCCGCTCATGTCGGAAGGGCGTTATGGCCCGCGCCGGGGGCGTTGCGCGTGAATCCTGGCGACGGCGTGTACCGGGAAGACCTGGTGGTCAAAGGGTCAGGAAAGAACAGCCCGAACGTGGGCCGGGGCGACGGCACCCTCGAGACGAGCGAGGCGCTCCTGGATGCCGAACTCTCGCTGCGACTCCACCGAGCGGGAGTCCGGATCTACATCCCGCTGGCGGTGCTGGAGCTGCCTGATCAGCCCGGGCGCGCCCTTTACTGGCGCGTTCCGACGTACAGCAACGTGCGCGCGGACGAGTTGAAGGGCGGGCTCACGCCCCAGGAGGCTCAGGCGACGTTGGCGCGCATCGTTGCGGATATGAGCGTCGTCGAGGGCCAACCGATCAGCCTGCGGCAACTCGCGGAGTCGGCTCTGCCCGCGTTCATGGGGGACGCCGCCGGCCGGTTGCACGCCCTCGGGGTCTTCCAGGGAACCCTCCAATGGGGAGGCAACACGGGCGTCGGCGAGACGGTCGATTGGGGACCGGGATCCAGAGAGAACGGGCCCGAACTTCATCAGGACCGCAACGCGCGGGAGTTCGTGGAACAGAAGCGGCTGTATCTCGAAGACGTGCTCTCCACGGTGGCCCTGGTCAACAAGCTCCTGCCGGTCGGCCAGACGGTGCCCGCGGAGATCGTGAAAGACCGTTTCAATGAGGCCTACGAGGCAGGGCGTCGCGGCATCGAAGCGCGAGGAACGCGCCTCCATCTGGATTCGAATGTGCTTCGACGATTGGACGTTCGGGAACTGCGGACGCTGGCTCGAGGACTCGGTGCCCCCGGGATGGACGGCTTCGATGCGCGGGAAGCGGCTCGAGAACGGATGGGCCCTCCGGGGTCGAACGCCCTGAGTGCCGAGGAGGCATTGGAATTTCTGCGCGCCAAGGGCGTGGCGTCCGAGCGGCCGGAGGGAATCGGGTGGATCGGAGGGAAGAGCCCGCAAAGCCGCTCCGTTTCCATGATTCGCGACGGCGTGGCGGGCATGGGCCAGTTCGCCGCGGCGTATGTCGTCAAGGAATCGGGCAAGGCGCTGGCGAAACGCGATCTGGGGCCAGTGAAAGAGGCGCTCGTGCACATGAAAGAGCCGCGGTTTCTTGCGTCGATGGCGGCGTTCATGGCGGCCGCGCGCGTCGCGGATGGGGGTCTTGCGAGGATCCCGATGCCGATGCTCGCGAAGGCGGGCTTGTCGATGGCGGCGGGCATGGCGGCGGCGGAGGCGGCGACCGGGCGATGGTCCGGACGCGACGTGATCGTGGGTACGGGTGCCTATCTCACGGCCGGAGTCATGGTCGGCGTCGTCGCCGATGCCCTGATCAAACCCACAGTGGCTCCATTCAGGTGGGCGATGGGGATTTGCGGCGTCCTGAGACTGGCGGGGGCGCTCACCGTCGGGGAACGTATCGAGGGGCGGCTGCGGCGGGCCGGCCTCATGAATTGGATCGAACGGATTGGAGGATAGTCATGCGTAGGCTCGTCTGGATCGCGTTCGCGATGCTCGCCGCACCTGCGGCCGTTTTCGCGCAATCGTCACAGGAGGCGGAGTTTCTCCGGCTGATCAATCAATACCGCCAGGAAAAAGGTCTGCAGCCGCTGGTGCTTTCGCCGAAGCTGACGCAGACGGCCGTTTGGATGAGTCAAGACATGGCGGCCAAGGACTACATGAGCCACACCGACTCGCTCGGGCGCGATCCGTTCCAGCGGATGGCGACCTTCGGCTACGCCTACAATACGTACAAGGGCGAGAACCTCGCGGCCGGGATGGGGTCGGCGCGCGAGGCCTTCATCGGGTGGAAGAACTCGCCGGGCCACAACGCGAACATGCTGAAGCCGGAGTTCAAGGCCATCGGCATCGCGCGGGTGTACAATTCAAACTCGACGTACGGCTATTACTGGACGACGACCTTTGGGGGATACGTCGATGGGGTCGCGACGACGCCTCCGGCGACGCCGACTCCTGGACAGACGACGCCGCGGGCCGAGACGCCGCAGGGACCGTCGGGTCTGGAGAAGTTCCATCAGACGATTCGCGATCTCGAGCCCTGGAGCTCGTTCGGGATCTTCAACGTGGCGGCGGTGATGACCGATCGGATCCTCTTGAGCGGCACGAGAGGCGTTCCGGGGCTGGTGCTGCGCAACTCGCTTCCGATCGCGGCCGGCGTGGCGGCGGTTCAGCTGGCGCGTGGCGGGGCATCGCCGATGGACATCGCGGTTTCCTCGGGTTCGTTTGCGGCGGCGGGCTTGGCGGTGGGGCTCATCGCGGATCCGCTCATCTACGGCCGGCTGTTGGGAAGTCCCTTGGGATGGGGCGCGACCGCCTATACCCTTGCCAAGTGGGCGGCGATATGGTTTCTTGGGTCCCAGATCGAGCGGCAGGTCAAGCGCGCGCTGGAGACCCGCGCTGGAGTCAAGCAGAGGCTCGACGTGATCGCGCCGTAGGCCCCGCTCGCCACCCCGATTGTTTGTGATTGTGCGATGGTCTTGCGGCCGTTCGCGTTTGTCGCCGTTTGCGCCCTGCTGCAGCAAAGCGGTTTGAGCAGCGTCAAGCAACTCCCGGACAAGCCGCGGCCGTTCCGCAGCCGGATGCACGCGTCGCCCGATTGGCGGGACCAGAGCATCTATTTCGTCATGACGGATCGATTCTTCGACGGCGATCCGGCGAACAACCAGCGCGGGTACAGCACCTTCGAGAAGGCGAATCCGCACGGCGCGCACGGCGGCGACTTCCGGGGGCTCATCCGCAAGCTCGACTACATCAAAGGGCTCGGCGCCACGGCGATCTGGGTGACGCCGGTCCTGCAGAACTACGAGGCGTATCACGGGTACGCCACGTGCAATTTCCTCGAGATCGAGCCGCGGCTCGGGGGGCTCAAGGACCTGCGCGAGTTCGTGGCCGAGGCGCACGCGCGCGGGATGTACGTCATTTTGGACGTCGTGGTCAATCACCAGGCGGATCTCATCTATCCGAAAGACGGAACCACGGGCTATCGCGAAGAGGGGCGCGAGCAGGATTGGTATCACCGTGGTCGCAAGGAGCGGGTGATGCCGCTGCCGGTGGAATTCCAGGACCTGCGTCTCTTTCACAACCACGGCGACATCGACCGGTGGGATGACTACGGCGCGACGCCGTGTCACACGGAGACGGGCGACTTCCGGGGACTGGACGATTTCAAGACGGAGCTGCCCGAGGTTCGCGACGCGATGGTCAGGATCTACCGGTACCTGATCGCTCAGACGGATGTGGACGGCTTCCGCGTCGACACGGCCAAGCACGTCAACTCGGAATTCTGGCAGGCGTGGTGTCCCGCGATCCACGAGTATGCGGCGTCGATCGGCAAGAGGCAGTTCTTTCTCTTCGGCGAGTTCTGGCACGGCGACGACGCGCGCGTAGGCGCGTGCACGGGGACGCGTGGAGGCGGCAAGTTCCTCTTCGACGGGATGCTGCACTTCCCGATGTGGAACACGTTCAAGGAGGTGTTTCGCGAGGGGATGGAACCGGAGGCGATCACGCGCCGCATGCAGTTCGCCAAGGAGTACCACGACGACCTGCTCAACGTGCTGTTCTTCGACAATCACGACATGCCGCGGTTCCTGAACGGGATGGGGACGGACGGGTGGGCGCGGCTGAAGGCGGCGTTGGGGTTTCTCTACACGGCGCGCGGCATTCCGTGTCTGTACTACGGGACGGAGCAGGGATTCAGCGGCGGCGAGGATCCGTGGAATCGTGAGGACATGTGCGGCGCGAATGGCGACCACTTCAATCCGCGTCATGAGCTTTACGAGTGGGTGGCCAAGCTCAACAAGCTGCGTCGCGAGGCGGAGCCTCTGAGGCGCGGGGAGTTCGTGGCGCGCTGGGGCGAGAGCGCGGGGCCGGGCGTCTACGCGTTTTCGCGGGTGACGCCGACGGAGGAGATCCTGGTCGCCTTCAACACGTCCGGGGAGACGCGTACGGCGACGAACGTGCCGTTGGAGCGCAAGCTCAGTCCTCCCGGGGCGATCCTGGTGGACGCGCTGGGGAGCAAGGAAGCGGTCCAGGTGGACGCCGGAAGGGCGCAGGTGGATCTGACGCTGCCGGCGTACGGCGTGCGGGTGTATCGGCGGCGGTGAGGTTGCTCACCCGCACCCGTTCACTCGTTCACTCGTTCTTGCGTTCGTCTGTTCACGCGCGCGAAGGCCTCTGCGGAAGGTCGGGGGCGGTCGGCGGAGAATGGATGCCCGCGCGGACAAGAAGCCCGGAACGGGTGAACGCTTACTCCAGCGCGGTGATCTCGAACGGAGGCATCACCTTGGCTTGGGCCGCTTCGATGGCCGCGCGCGGCGCCAGCACCGCACACGGGCTCTCCGTGAGGGCCTCCTGCAGGATGGCGGCGTCTTCGCGCACGTTCCCGTGCGTCACCTCGAAGAGCCCTTGGCGGAAGCGTCGGCGATCCTCGTCGGTGATGCCTTGGAAGTGCATCCGCATGGCGTACGGTCCTAGCTCCAGCGGCGAGAGAAAAGCTCGGTCGCAAGTAGTTCAGAGGACGTTGAAATCTGCGTGCCGTCCCGGAAATCGGGAATCGGTGATCCACGCGTAAACGCCTACGGCTACTTCCTGACGATCACCCCGCACGCGAGGCGCGCGCCGGCGTTGCCGGCCGGGTCGGTCTTGTGGTCGTCGGGATCGGCGTGGATCATCAGGCAGGTGCCTCCCGGCTGGAAGAGCGAGTTCTTGCCCTCGCCCAAGGTCACGAGCTTGGCGACGACCTGGACGTGCGCCGTGCCGTCGGAGCCGACCTCGAAGTTCGGGAAGTCCCCCGCGTGCGGTCCTTCCGGATTCTCGAGGCCGTGCTTCTTGCCGAATGGGTTGAAGTGCGGACCCGAGGACTTGAAGTCGGGACCGTGGCACTCACCCACGTTGTGGATGTGCATGGCGTGCTGGCCCGGCGGCAGGTTCGCGACGTCCATGACGATCTCGACGCCTCCGGCGGTTTCGCGAAGCGTCGCCGTGCCGATCTTCGCGCCCGTTCCATCGACGATCTCCGCTCCGGCCGTGAGCGGCGGCGCGGCGGTCGGGGTCTTGCACGCGCCCAGGAACACGAGTCCGGCGAGAACAGCCCATGTACGCATAACCACTCCTATTGATCAATAAGCCTCGGCCATCACGACCCTTCGCGCGGACGGCTTCCCGGTCAGGATGCACTTGCCTTGGTCGTCGCTCCCGGCCGGCCCCTGTCCGGGGAAGGGGATGTTGCGGATGCTCGTTTGATAGCGCTTGGCCATCTCCTCCTCGTCGTTGTGCGTGCCGGCCCAATGGACCCACGCGAAGCCGCCGCCTTCCTCCTTGAAGAAGCGCTCGTACTCCTCGATCGAGTTGATGACGCGCGTGTGTGTGGCGCGGAACGCGATGGCCCGCTCGAGGAGTTGTCTCTGCATCTCCTCCAGGAGCGACTTGACCCGCGCCAGCGCCTGGGCGCGCGGCAGGATCTCCTTCTTGGCCTTGGGATCGGCGCCCTCGACCTGGAAGCGGCGCACGAGCACGAGATTGCCGCCGTCGACGTCCCGCGGCCCGACCTCGATGCGCAGGGGTACGCCGCGCACTTCCCAGTCGAAGTACTTGGCGCCGGGGCTGATGCCCTCGCGGTTGTCCCAGTGCACGGCGAGATCCTGTGTCTTGAGCTCGGCGATCACGCGTTCGCATTCACCGTAGACCTTCGCCTTTTCGTCGTCGTTCTTGTAGATGGGCACGATGACGGCGTGCAGCGGCGCGAGCTTGGGGGGCAGGATGAGACCCGTGTCGTCCGAGTGCGTCATGATGAGCGCCCCGATGAGGCGCGTCGAGACGCCCCAGCTCGTGGCGTAGACGAGCTCGGTCTTGCCCTCGGCGTTGAGGAACTTCACGTCGAAGGCCTTCGCGAAGTTCTGGCCCAGGTAGTGGCTCGTTCCGGCCTGGAGGGCCTTGCGGTCCTGCATCATCGCCTCGATCGAGAAGCTCTCGACGGCGCCGGCGAAGCGTTCGCCGGGGGTCTTGGCGCCGCAGATGACGGGGGTCGCCATCACGTTCTCCGCGACGTCGCGGTAGACGTCGAGCATCCGGTGCGTCTCCTCGATCGCCTCCTTCTCCGTCGCGTGGGCGGTGTGCCCTTCCTGCCACAGGAACTCCGCTGTCCGGAGGAAGAGGCGCGTGCGCATCTCCCAGCGCACGATGTTGGCCCACTGGTTGATGAGGATCGGCAGGTCGCGATAGCTCTGGATCCACGTCTTGTACGCGCTCCAGATGATGGTCTCGCTCGTGGGGCGCACGACGAGCGGCTCTTCGAGCGCGCTGGCGGGATCCACTTCGACGCCGCTCTTGTCGGCCTTGGCGCGCAGGCGATGGTGGGTGACGATCGCGCACTCCTTGGCGAAACCTTCGACGTGCTGGGCTTCCTTGGAGAGGAAGCTTACCGGGATGAACAGAGGGAAGTACGCGTTGCGGTGTCCGGTGTCCTTGAAGCGGTCGTCGAGCTCGCGCTGGAGTTTCTCCCAGATCGCGTAGCCGTTGGGGCGGATCACCATGCAGCCGCGGACGGCGGAGTAGTCGGCGAGTTGGGCTTCGCGGATGACGTCGAGGTACCACTTCGAGTAGTCGGCGTTGCGGGGCGTGATGCGGGACGAGTCGGTTTTTGCCACGGGATCAGCTCCTTGTTGTCCGTGCGATTGTAGGACGGCGGCGCGGCGCTGCAAGAGGTGTGAGACGGCGCGCCGCTGCGGGTGGTGCAACCGGTGGAGATGCCGGAGGGCGTCAGCTACGAGGGTGTCTTCGGCGAGAAGGGAGTGGGTGATGTCATCCGGATTGCGGCGTGGGGTGTGAAGCTCCAGGCGACAGAGAGCGGCAAGGTCGGGGTCGGCGAGGTGGAGAAGGGACGAGGTGCCCCGCGATTCTCCTTGAAGAAAAGGCGGTGGGTGTCGTATAGAGCTATCGACTTGTCTTGCCTTTTCTTGGGGAGGTCCTTGTGAAGTCATTTGTGATGGCTCTGCTGGTCTTGACCGTGCTGACGTCCGCGGCGTTCGGGCAGAACCCGGGTGAATCGAAGGTCATCATCGCCTTCAACGGCGCTCCGGAACCGGGGCTCTTTGCGGCCAACGGGGGATGGACCGACGGCGTCGTCATCCAGAGCGCCAACGCGCTGGCGGGCAGACTCCCCACCGCCGCGATCCGTGGCCTGCAGCATCATCCGAACGTCGCTTACATAGAGGAAGACGGCGCGGCGTTCATTCCGGAGAAGGTCGCCAAACGGCCCTCCGGTCCCACCCCGACGTGCCACGTCGATTACCGGTTCGCGGAGAAGATGACGGACGTCACCTTGAGCATCGATCCGACGTATCCGGATCAGACGACCGTGGCTGAGGGAGATCCCGCGATCGACGAGGTCCCGTACGGCGTTTCGCTGATGCAGGCGGATCAGGCCTGGACGACCGCGACGGGGGCCGGCGTCAAGCTGGCGATCATCGACACGGGCATCCAGACGACTCATTTGGACCTGACCGTCAGCGGCGGGGCGAATTTCGTGCCTTATCCGTACAATTACCCCGGCAATTCGTCGGATTACGCGGACGACTACGGCCACGGCACGCATGTGGCCGGCACGGCCGCCGCCCGGCGAGGCAACGGGGGAGTGGCGGGGGTCGCGCCCGACGCGCTGCTCTACGCGGTCAAGGTGCTCGACGCGGGCGGCGGGGCCCAATGGTCCTGGGTCGCGAAGGGGATCGATTGGGCGCGGTTGAACGGCATGCACGTCGCTTCGATGAGCCTCGGGGGAGGCTCGAGCAAGACCGTGCGCACGGCTTGCGACAGCGCCAATGGCGCGGGGGTGCTGTTGGTGGCGGCCGCGGGAAACTCGGGCAATACCTCCAGCCCCGGGGTGAACTATCCCGCCGCGTACACCTCGGTCATGGCCATCGCGGCCACCGACGAAGGCGACTATGCGGCGTATTTCAGCTCCTACACCAATTCCACGACCGCGGGCGCGGAGGTCGATGTGGCCGCTCCCGGCACGCGTACATGGTCGGCGGTGTACGGCGGGTGGGCGGACAGCGCGAGCCCGGACTGGTGGAACCAGAGGCCCGATACGACGACGACTCTGGGCCGCGCCGCGTGCTTCAGCGGCACCTCGATGGCCTGTCCGCACGCGTCGGGCGCGGCGGCCCTGGTCTATCAGGCGCACCCGGGCTGGACGAACGCGCAGGTGTGGGCGCGGATGAAATCGCCCGCGGCGGTCGATCCGCTCTACGATCGGGTCTCCCAGACGACGAATCAGTGGTGGTGCGAGCCGGGCGCGACGCCGCCGGGCTCCGTGTCGGTGGCGAAGTACGGCGCAGGCCGATTGAACGCGCTCAAGGCCGTTGCGCCTTAGTCCGCGCGGCCTCTCGGACTCGTTCGTCGGGATCGTCGAGGACCGCGGCCAGCGCCGCGGGATCGGTGATCGCCTGGACGCACGCCAACCGCACGTTCCATTCGGAGTCGCGCAGGCCCTGCGCCAGGGTGGCCGGATTCGTCACGCAAGCGGCGGCTCTCTCGCGCAGCTTCGAACTCGGGTCGCTCAAGAGCAGGTTCGCCGCGGTCGACTCGAACCCGTCGGGCGGGTGAAACGACAGCGTCTCGAAAGCCCAGAGCCGCAGCGCGGGATCGGCGGCTTGGACCAGCGTGGAGGCGAACCACTGCTGTTGGGCCGGCGTGAGCGGCAGGTCGCGAAGCGAGTCTGAGATCTTGAAGCGGACGCGATCCGAGCGCAGGCTGAGATCCAGGAGTTGCGGCAGGATGCGTTCGTCCCGGGGCGCGTGCGGCGCGAGCGCGTCCGCGATCTCCTCCTGCACGTCCGCATTCGGATCGAGGATGAGATCGATGAAGGCATTTCGTGCGTCCGTCGCCTCAAGCGAGTGGCGCAATACGCGGGCCGCGACCCATCGGAGATCCGCGGACTCGTGCTGAAGGAAGCGGCTTACGGCGGCGCGCTCATCGTCGTTCAGGAACGCGTAGATGCGGACGCGCAAGCCGCCGGGCGTCTCGACGACCCAGGGGCCGTCGGGCGGAAGCGCGAAGAGATTGTCGGTCGTAAGATCCCGGTCGGTTCCCAGGGCAAGGAGAAGCACGCGAATCCATTTCGGATCTCGGGCGGCGGCGAGGGCCGCGAGCAGGGCATCGGTTTGTCCGAGGGAGCCCAGGATGAAGGCGGCCTTCTCGCGTTCCGCCGACCACTCAGGGACCTCTTGCAGGACGGCCTTCAGGTGGCGCGCGACCGCGGCTTCGCGCCTGGCGTCGCGGCGCAGCTCATGGGCCGGTCGCTGGGCGATCTGATTCTGGCGCGGGCGCGACAGCAGGATCGCGGCCAGCGCCGCGGCCGCGACGGCCAACCCGACCGCGACGCGTCTCATCAGTGGATTGTACATCGGACGAACCGTACAATTGCCCCCTCGATAGGTACGCCATGCGTCACGCGCTCAACCGGTTCCTGCGATCGCGCGAATTCGGCGTCGTCGTCATTCTGCTGGCGATGATGGTCGCGTTGGAGGTGGGGTATCGCCTGCAGACGCACGCCACGTTCTTCACCGCGTCGAACCTGGCGCGCGTCACGCACGATTTCTCTTTCGTGGCCATCGCGGCCATCGGCGCGACGGCCGTGATCCTGTCGGGCGGGATCGATCTCTCCGCGGGATCGCTCATCGGCCTGGGCGCGGCGTCGATGGCGTTCTGCGTGACCAAGAAACACCTGGCGCCGGAGCTGTCCTTTGCGGTGGCGGCGGCGGCGGGACTGGGGTTGGGGGCGGCCAACGGCTTGATGCACGCGAAGCTCGGCTTGCCTCCGTTCATCGCGACGCTCGGCATGATGTGGATCGCGCGCGGCATCGCCTACATGTTCGCGCCGCTGGCGATCTCGATCGTGTGGAAGTCGGAAGGGGCGCCGCCGTCCGTGCTGTTCACCGTGTTGGGCGATCACACGTTCTGGCTGCTCCTGGCGCTCACCGTGCTGGCGATGCTCTTCGTGACGTTCACCAAGTGGGGGCGTTATGTGTACGCGATCGGCGGCAACGAGGAGGCCGCGCGCTTCTCGGGCGTGCCGGTGCAGGCGATGAAGGTCGGGATCTACGCCGCCGCCGGGCTCTTCAGCGCGGTCGCCGGCGCGGCGATGGCGCTTCGGTACGGCTCCGCGCATTCGGGGACGGCCAGCGGTTATGAGCTTGAGGTGATCGCCGCGGTGGTCGTCGGAGGCGTGAGCCTGTCGGGCGGGCAGGGCTCGCCGGCCGGCGCGGTCCTGGGCGCCCTGGCTCTCAAGCTGCTCAAGGAGCTGTTGATCGCCTATGACGTGCAACCGGAGTACATTCAGGTCGTTTACGGACTTGCGATTGTGATGGCGGTGGCGCTGGACCATCTCGCGCGGCGCGGCTGGTCCTTCGGTCGCCGCACTATTGTGAGGAGGACGATATGAGGCGTTTCATCGGTGCGGCTCTGGTCTTGTGTCTGGCGGCCTGCGACGAGGCGAGCGGCCCGACGGAGTCGACGTCCGGCGGCAAGAAGACCTACCGCTTCGCGATGGTCCCGAAGATGAGGAACAACCCGGTCTTCAATTACGCGAAGATCGCCGCAGAGCATCGCGCGAAGGAACTGGGCAACGTCGAGATCCTGTGGCGCGGTCCCGAGAAGGGCGACCCCATCGAGCAGGCGCAGATCGTTGAGCAGCTCGTCAGCCTGAAGGTGGACGGCATCTCGATCTCGTGCAACGAGGCCGAGCCGCTGCACGAGCCGATCAACAAGGCTGTCGCCGCGGGCATCCCGGTCATCTGTTTCGACTCCGACTCGCCCAAGAGCAAGCGCAAGTACATCTACGGCACGGACGACATCAAGGCGGGCGAGATCCTCGCCAAGGAAGTCGCGCGATTGATCGGGGGCAAGGGCGAGATCGCGATCCTGTCGGGCTTCTCCGGCGCCGACAACCTGAATCGCCGGATCAAGGGCGCCGAGGAGTATCTGGCCAAGAGCCATCCCGACATCAAGGTGGTGAACAAGGTCTACTGCAATGACGATATCGCCAAGGCGATCGACGACATCAAGGCCTACATGCAGGTGAAGCCCGGTCTGGCCGCGTGGCTCATGGTGGGCGGTTGGCCGCTCTTCGGCACCAACGCTCTCGATGGCGTCGATCCCGCCAAGACGAAGGTCGTGGCGTTCGACGCGCTGCCGCAGGAATGGCAGTACCTCGAGAACGGGAAGTGCGCGGCGCTGGTGACGCAGGATCTGTGGGGATGGGGAGAGAAGAGCGTCGACATCCTCATCGCCCTGAGCGAGAAGAAGGAGTGGGCGGGCGCCGATTCGGCCGGGCTCATTGCCGCGCCGAACGAAGTGCTCACCAAGGAGACGCTGCCGGAATACAAGGGTCGTTGGAAGTCGTGGTTCGGCGAATGACGGACGTCGCCCTGGGCTTCCGCGGGATCTCCAAGCGGTTCGGGGGCGTGGTCGCCCTCGACGACGTGTCGTTCGACGTCCGCCGCGGGTGCGTGCACGCCGTCCTGGGAGAGAACGGGGCGGGGAAGTCGACGTTGATGAAGATCCTGGCGGGCGCCGTCCAGCCGGATGCCGGTCGAATCCTGCTGGACGGACGCCCTGTCCGGGTCGCCTCGCCGTCGGGCGCGCGGCGGCTGGGGATCGGGATCGTCTATCAGGAGACGACGCTCGCCGAGAACCTCTCCGTGGCGGAGAACGTCTATTTGGGACACGACGAGGTCGGCTTCTTCGTGCCGTTTCGCCGGATGCGCGAGGGGGCCGCGCGGGCCTTGGGTCGTCTGGGGGTGCCGATCGATCCCGACGCGATCGTCTCGACGCTGACGGTGGGGCAGAAGCAGCTCGTGCAGATCGCCCGGGCGCTTGTGTTCTCGGCGCGCGTTCTCATCCTGGACGAGCCGACCGCGAGCCTGTCGGACCACGAGGCGCAGCGCCTCTTCGCGATCGTCAAGGACCTGACGGCGGACGGGATGACGATTCTGTACGTCTCGCACAAGATGAACGAGATCGAGGCGCTGGCGCGGGAGGGGACGGTGTTGCGCGACGGGCGCGTAGTCGGGACGGTCGCCGTTTCGACGACGCCGCGGCAGGAGTTCATCCGCATGATGGTGGGGCGCGAGGTGGAGGTGAGGCACTACGATCACTCTCGCGCGCCGGGTGAGGTGGTCTTGGCGGCGCGTGGGTTGACGTCGCCGCGTTTTCGAGACGTCACGTTCTCGGTGCATGCCGGAGAGGTGGTGGGGTGCTTCGGATTGGTGGGCTCGGGACGAAGTGAGGTCGCGCGCGCGATCTTCGGAATCGATGGGATCGATTCGGGAGAGATCCTCATGCGCGGTGAGGCGGTGAGGATTCGATCGCCGCGGGATGCGATGGGTCTGGGCATCGCGCTCCTGCCGGAGGATCGCAAGGGCCAGGGGTTGGTGATGGAATTGGGCGTCGGCGAGAACATCGTGCTCTCGTCCTACGATCGGCTTTCAAGCCTGGGCCTCGTGCGGCGGCGCGAGCGCGCGGAGGTGGAGCGGCGGTACATCGATCGGCTTTCGATCAAGTGTGCGGGGGCGGCGCAGCGCGTGCGCGAGCTGTCCGGCGGCAATCAGCAGAAGGTTGTGCTGGCCAAGTGCGCGGCAGTGGAGCCGCGGGTCGTGATCTTCGATGAGCCGACGAAGGGCGTGGACGTAGGCGCGAAGGCGGAGATTCACGATCTCATCCGCGATTGCGCGGCGCGGGACTTGGCGGTGCTGTTGATCTCGTCGGAGCTGCCCGAGGTTCAGGCACTTTCGGATCGACTGCTGGTTTTTCACGAGGGGCGGATCGTGAGGGAGTTCCGCTGGGGCGAGGCGAAGGACGAGGCCGTCATGACGGTCGCAGCGGGGGCAGCCGGGGCTTAAGGCTTACGGCTTCCAGAGGTACGTCAGGATCGCGGGGAGCTGCTCCTTCCAGAAGGTCCACGTGTGGCCGTGGAAATACTCTTCGTAAGCGTGCGTGACCTTGAGTTCCGTCAGGAGCTTCGTGAACGCGCGGTTGTCTTCGAGGAGCCACTCGTACCGTCCCACCGTGACGTGCATGCGGGACGGGTGCAGGCGGGACGCGCGCACGCGGTCGAATAGCTTCGTTCCCTGGACTTTCGTGCCGTCCTGGCGGGCGAAATCGTTCGAGTAAAAGGCGCCGGACTGGCTGGCGACGCGGCCGAACTTGCGCGGGTGTTCGTAGGCGAGGTGCACGGAGATGAGCCCGCCGAGCGAGGCGCCCATGATGCCGCGGTCGTCGCGCCCTGTCCGTGTCGCGTAGCGGCCGTCCACCCAGGGGACCAATTCCTCGACGAAGATCCGTGTGTAATCGGCGTTGCACCAATACTCCTCTCCGCGATCGACGGGGGCGATGAAGACGCCGATTACCGGAGGGATCGCGCCGCTGGAAATGAGCGCGTCGAACACTCCGGCGGCATCGGCGCGCTTGAGGTAGTCCTGTCCGTCCTGGAAGTACATCGTGGCGTAGCGCTCGCGGTCGGTATAGTCGGGGGGCAGATAGACCCATACCTTGTGACCGCCGATCTCCGCCTCCTCGACGCGTCCCTTCCGCACGGTGGCCGGCAGGGTGGCGGGGGCGACGTAGCCCGGCATGCCGAACCACGAATTCACCCCGCCCAACCCGTTGTCGCAGTTGCGCGCGTTCCACGGATCGGTTTTCCAAGTACCGTCGACGATGAATTGATACTCGATGCGCGCGCGCCGATCGAGCGGCAGGCGCAGGTAGAAGACGTCGTCGACGCGATCCAACCGGCGGGGCTGCGATTGCCAGTCCGTGAAGTCGCCGGCCAGCAGGACCTCCTTCGCTCCGGGCGCTTCGAGCACGAAGAGGGCTTCCTTGTCGCTCACGATGGGAGTGCCCCGCTTGTGGATGGCCTCGCGCG
>JACPRB010000302.1 GCA_016190155.1 Planctomycetota bacterium | reverse complement strand
TGCCATCCGTAGCTCCATCCAGTCCCAAAGTCCGGATGGAGCGAAGGATGGTCGGGGCAGTGAGATTCGAACTCACGACCTCTTGCTCCCAAAGCAAGCGCTCTAGCCAGGCTGAGCTATGCCCCGAGGCGCGCGACGAGATCCGCAGATCTTCCCGAACTATACCAAGAGCCGTTCGCAACCGCTATGCTGGAGATCCACGTCGCAGGTTCGGCGACACAAGTCCTGTTTCACGACCGGGAGGCTTCCTCGTTCTCCGGGGGATCCGCGGACTTGAGTCTGGAGATTCGGAGGCAAGATGGGGCTGGGCGACTTCTTCGATTACGAAACCCGCATTCGCAACGCCGTCGACGAAGCCCTCGATAAGAACCTGGCGAAGGTCCCCGGACTTTTCGATGACGGTCTCAACAAGCTCGAGCTGCGCACGGAGAAGATGCTCGACGACGTTCAGGCCCGCATCAAGTCCGAAGTGGACGACGCCTTGAAGAAGGTCGAAGGCCGCAGCCATGAGTTGCTCGACACCGTCCAAGACCGCCTGCGCGCGGCGACCGCTACCTTCTTCACGGATCTCGAGCAGCGCTGGGAAAGGCGCCTCGAAGCGGAGACGCGCGTTCAATTCAAGCTGCTCAATCGCGTGCTGCTGTACACGTTCGTCGTCGCGCTCATCTCGCTGGGATACGCGCTGGCCAGGGTGAAGCTCGGATGGTGAAGCGGCTGCCCTGGATCGACGTCGTCGCGCTCGGGGCGGGAGCGCTCATGGCGGTGATCGTGCCGAGCGATCCTCTACTGATCTGGCGCTTCGTCCTCTCGGTGTGGGTCTTGGTCCACATGTTCTTGATCGCCCAGCGTTTCTACGAGGATATCCTCGAGGTGCGCGAATTCCTGCGCGACCTCGAGAAGGCGGATCCCCGGCTGCGCGGACTGGCCGTCACGGGCGATCGCGTCTTCATGCACGCGCTGCTGCGCATCCTCCGACTGACGCTGCGATTCGCCTGGCCCATGGTGGCGCTGGGAGTCGTCGTGATCGGGACGAACGTCCTGACGTGGCTGCTGATGGCGGGATGGCGCCCCGGGTGGATGTGAACTACTGACAAGCCCGAGCACGCCGTATAATCTGGTAGAGGTTGGAGAGGCCCTATGCATAAACTCGCATGGATGACGTTCGGTGCCGCATGCCTGTTCGCCGCGCCCGCGTTCGCGCAAGAGGACGAGGAACAGCCCGACGCGAACCGGTTGATGGAACGAGCGCAACAACTGGTCGAACGCGTGCAAGAACTCGTGGAACCTCTTCTGGAGAAGGTCGAGGAAACCGTTCGGCAGATCATGGACGAGATCCACGCGTGGATGGAAGAGATGGACCCGGGCGAGATGTTCGGCGAGTACGACATGGAGCAGTGGATGGAAGAGCTGCGCCGCATGTTCGAGAACATGCCGGGCGCCCCGGGTTTCGAGGAAGACGAAGAGGACGAGGAGTTCATTCTCGCGCCGAGCCCCCTGCCGGTCTGCTGATCTCATGACCCGAACGATCGCGCTGGGATTGTTGCCCGCGCTGATCGTGTACGCGGGAGCCAGGCTTGGGGTGCGCCACATCTGGGTGCCCGTTCTGTCCTATTACGCCGTTTGTCTGACGGTGCCCGCGGTCGTGCCGCACTCGGAGACGGGCTTGAAGCGCGCTGCACGGGCGCGCTTTTGGATAGGCTCGGCGTTGCTGTCGGTGGTCCTGGTCGTCGCCATCCCCTGGGCGGGCGTGTGGATTCATGCGCGAGACCTGCTCTTCCCCCAAGACGCACCGTCACTTCTGCGGCAGCTCGAACCCTGGGATCTCGTTGTCCTGTGGTCCATCGTGCTCAATCCTTGGATCGAAGAGTACTACTGGCGCGGCTTCCTGTTGCCGCGCACGGGCGTGTTGGCCGGGGGCCTTCTCTTCGCCTTCATGCACTTCGCGGGATTGGCGGCCGTGTTCACGCCGTTGCAAGCGGTCGCCTATGCCTTGCCCGTCGCAGGAGCCGGCGTCTTTTGGGGATGGTTGCGGCGGGCTTCGGGAAGCTTGTGGCCGTGCATCATCACGCATCTGGCAACCGATGCGGGTCTCCTGCTCTTGTTTGATCACCTGCGCCGGTGAAGTCGCTGTGCTACAATCGCAGACGCATGAGCTCAATCTGGGAACATCGCCTCCGCCGCGCTGAAGAGCTCCAACAGGCGTGGCCCTTTGCCCGCGAGATCCTCCAGTTCCTCCGGGCCGTCACGTCGTTCCAGCAGGACATCTATCGCCGCGTGCGATCCACACCGGTCTTGAAACGGAATCGCCTCGACACCGCGCTCCTCGCGTCGTACTTCCCTCCGCTCCTGGCCCTCGTCGAACGCTACGGGCCGCGCGATCTGTGGACGCAGGCGCAGCGACTCCGCGACCGGACGGAGTCGGACTGGGAACGCATCATTCGCGCCTATTGGAATCGCAGCGGCAGCGAGGGCGATCTGACCGTACCGTTCTTTCCGAAGGCGATCCTGCAGCCTTACACGATCTATCGCGCGGAGCTGTGGCGGGCGGAACTGGGTGCTTGGGGAGAGCAGACGAACGTCTGTCCGTTCTGCGCGCGGGCGCCGGGCGTCAGCCTGCTGCGGGGAGAACCGCAAGGGCGCATCCTCGCCTGTTCCCTGTGCGCCACGGAATGGGACTTCCCGTCGACGGTCTGTCCCAGCTGCAAGGAAGCGCGTTTGGAGAAACGTCCCCAGTACGGCTCGCGGGACATCCCGTGGATCCGCATCGAGGGCTGCGACAGCTGCCGCATCTACCTGAAATCGATCGACGTGCGGCGCAACCCCGCGGCGGAAGCGGCCGTCGACGAAATCGGCTCCACACCGCTCGATGTGATCGCCCGCGACCGCAAGTACACCAAGCTGGAATCCAACCTCGTCGGCGTATGAGCGGACCGATCACACGCGCGACCGCAGCGCGATCCAATCGCGAAACGCACTCGTCGTGCTCTTGAAGGCCAGATCGTTCCAAGGGATCTCGTCGGGCCGGACGAGCTTGGCCTCCATGGCGTCGTCGCCCGGCTGGAGCTCGCCGCCGACGATGCGGGCCCGGTAGGCGACCACCACGACCGCGCCGCCATACCAGGTCTGCACGTAGGAATAGGTGCCGAGGTGTCCCAGCACATCCACGCGCAAGCCGGTTTCCTCCTCCGTTTCCCGCACCGCTGCCTGGTCGACGGTCTCGTCGATCTCCTGGAAGCCGCACGGAAAGCTCCAATAGCCCTTGCGCGGTTCGACGGCGCGCCGGATCAGGACGAGGCATCCGTCCGTCTCCACGACGGTTCCGGCGGCGATCTTGGGCTGACGGTAATGGACGAAACCGCAGTGGGGACAGATCGCTCGCGGGCGATGGTCGCCCGTCGGCACACGCTGCTCCAGCAATGCGCCGCATAGACAGCAGAACTTCGGATCCGGAATCGGTTGAACCAAGCAACCCTATTTTAGCGCCTGGAATCCCCGGTCCCCAAGGATTCCCTCGACAGGTCCACCTGCGTGAATGCCGCCCACCGCTCGAGGAGCGTTCGGGCCGCGCTCGTGTCGATCGCCCGGGCCGCCAGCTCCGCGCCCTCTCGAGGCGCCGCCGCCTTCTCCGCGGCGACGAGGGCGATCGCGGCCGACAAGAGGACGCCGTCCCGATGCGCGCCCTTCTGCCCGCTCAGCACGCGCCGGGCGATGTCGACGTTGTCTTGCGGCGTGCCGCCGGCGATGTCGGAAGGCTTCGCCCGCCGAAAGCCCGCTTGACGCGGCTCCAACGTCACCGACGTGATGCGGCCCCGCGCCAACCGCGCCGCGCGTGTGGGTCCCAGCAGCGATACCTCGTCGAGGCCTCCGGCGCCGTGGAACGTAAACGCCGCCCGCGTGCCCAGCTCGCGCAGGACCTCGGCGAAAGGCCGCACGTAGGCGGGGCTGAAAAGGCCGATCGTCTGGACGTTGGCGAAGGCCGGGTTCGTCAGCGGACCGAGGAGGTTGAAGAGGGTGCGGAAGCCCAGCTCCTTGCGAACCGGCGCCGCGTGCTTCATCGCCGGATGCAGCGCCGGGGCATGCAGGTAGACGATTCCGACTTCCCGCAGGCAGGCCTCCAGCCGTTCCTTGGGAAGCTCGAGACGCACGCCGAGCGCCTCCAAGAGATCGGCGCTGCCGCACTTGGAACTGGCGGCCCGGTTGCCGTGCTTGGCGATCGCGACGCCGCAGGCGGCGGTGACGAGCGCCGCGAGCGTGGAGAAGTTGAACGTGCCGCGGCCGTCGCCGCCGGTCCCGCAGGTGTCCAGCACGATCCCCTCCGGCGCGGCCACCCGAAGGACGCGTTGACGCATCGCCCGCGCGCAGCCGACGATCTCAGGGACGGTCTCCCCCTTCATCCGCAGCGCCGTCGCGAAGGCGGCGATCTGCGCGGGCGTGGCGGCGCCGTCCATGATCTCGCCCATCGCGGCGGCCGCTTCGTCCGTGGAGAGATCCTTTCCCTCCACCAGTCGGCCGAAGAATTCCCGCAGCATGGGCGAATTGTGAGGCCTGAAACGGCCCGGCGCAACCCTTATTTCCTTGCCGAAATGCTCCGCCCGTGGCATCGTCTTACACCCATGACGGTTCGTCCCAGCGCCCGCCGACGCACGGTGGCTTGGAGATCGCCCCTGCCGGGGGCGCACAAGCCGCTGCGGCCTTCGCTGATCGACCTCTACCGGCACACCACCGTGCTTTCGCGCTAGCCTATCCCCCGCCTCTCGCATCCCCCATGAGGTTTCTCGCCTCCCTTGTCGCCGGCACCGGAAAAGCCATCCACGCGGTTTGGACGGCTCCAGCCGTGCTCTTGTCCGCGTTCCTGATCGCCTGGGGCGCGGAGGCGGCGCAGTTCCTCATGTCCCAGGGGCTGGCGCTGGCGATCCTGGCGTGGCTGCAGACGCTGCCGGAGTTCGCGGTCGAAGCAACGCTGGCATGGAAGGCCGGCCGCGGCACCCCCGACGACGTCCACCTGGTCACCGCGAACTTCACGGGGTCCATCCGTCTGATCATGGGCTTCGGGATGCCGATCGTGTACTTCATCTCCACGCGATTCTGGAACCGCGCGCGCCATCTGCGGCCGATCGAGCTCGATCCGTTCCATTCCGTGGAGGTGATCAGCCTCTTCCCGCCGATCATTTACTTCCTCTACATCCTCCAGAAACAGTCGCTCAACGTCATCGACTCGATCGTGCTGACCGGCTTCTACGCGCTCTACCTGGGGCTGCTGATGAAGATGCCTCCCGAAGAGGAGGAGGATCTTTCTGAGCTGCCCCGCGTCTCTCAGATGATCCTGCGCCGCGGCCGCGTGGGCCGAATCGTCGGGGTCTTCCTGGTGTTCGCCTTGGGGGGCGCCATCCTCTTCTTCACGGTCCACGAGTTCATCGAGAGCCTCAAGGCGCTCGCCCCGCTGGTGGGCATCGCGCCTTTCTTCTTCATCCAGTGGGTGGCGCCTTTCCTCTCCGAGATGCCGGAGAAGGTCAGCGCCTTCGCGTGGGCGTCGCGCGAGAAAAGGGCGCCCATGGCGCTGATGAATTTCCTCTCGTCCAACATCAATCAGCTCACGATGCTGGTGGCGATGGTGCCGATCGTCTTCGCCGTTTCCGCCTGGACGGGGCATGCGACTCCCCCGGTGCAAGCGCCGACGGATGCCTTGCCGACCATCAACTTCAACGACGAGCAAATATCCGAGATCATGCTGACGGTGGCGCAAGCGGCGCTGTGCCTGGTCCTGCTGCTCAACATGAAGTTCGAATGGTGGGACGCCGCGGGCATGTTCGTGCTGTTCATGGTCCAGTTCCTCAGCCCGGCCTTCGCCGCGGCGAGCGGGATGACGCCAGGCCAGGCGCATCTCTTCAACGAACAGATGCGCGGGTGGGTGACGCTGGCGTATCTCGGGTGGATCGCGCTAGAGGTGATCCTCTTTCTTGCGCGCGTGAGGCATTGGCGCTTCCCGATGATGGCGCGCCCTTCTCCGCCGATCTTCCGCCGGCGCACGCAGGGGCCCGCCAAGGGTCTCGATTCTTGAGAGCCGGAACTGTTTTTCGGAGCGGCCTTGACACTGCCGAAAAAAGCCGCTTATACTTCGCCGGACCTTTGTGAAGAAGAAAGAGACACGACGAAAGGCGGCCACCGCCTCCCAGAAGAACGGGAAGGCGGTCGTGATCGTCGAATCGCCCGCGAAGGCGCGGACCATCAACAAGATCCTGGGGCACGGCTACGTCGTCAAGGCGTGCCAGGGACACGTCCGCGATCTCCCCAAGCACGCGTTCGGCGTCGATGTGGATCACGATTTCGCCCCGACCTACAAGGTCATCCGCGACAAGGCCAAGGTGCTGGCGGACTTGCGCAAGGTCACGCGACACGCTTCGGCGGTCTACCTGGCGCCCGATCCGGACCGCGAAGGCGAGGCCATCGCCTGGCACCTGGTGGAGGCTCTCAACATCCCGCAGGAGAAAACCAAGCGCGTCACCTTCAACGAGATTACGAAGAAGGGCGTCTTGGACGCCTTTCAGCGCCCGGGGCAGATCTCCATGGACCGCGTCTACGCGCAGCAGGCCCGCCGCCTGTTGGACCGGATCGTGGGGTACAAGCTCTCGCCGTTGCTGTGGGAGAAGATCGCGCGCCAGCTTTCGGCCGGGCGCGTCCAGTCGGTCGCGGTCCGGCTCATCGTCGAACGCGAGCAGGAGATCCGCGCCTTCAAGGCGGAGGAGTATTGGACGATCACGGCCCACCTCTCCAAGAAGGACGACGCCGCGGTCTTCCGCGCGGAATTGGCGAAGCTCGACGGACAGGAGGCGAAGGTCCCCAACGGATCGGAGGCCAACGCCCTGGTCGAGGAGCTCTCGCGCGCCCCGTTCGTCGTGGAGAACGTCGCCCAGCGCGAGAAGGTGGAGAACGCGCCTCCGCCCTTCACGACGAGCCTCCTGCAGCAACAGGCCTCCATCAAGCTGCGCTTCTCCACCCGAAAGACGATGAGCGTCGCCCAGCAACTCTACGAAGGCATCGACCTGGCCGAAGAGGGCTCGGTGGGTCTCATCACCTACATGCGTACCGACTCGTTCCGCGTGGCCGACGAGGCGGTGGCGGAGTGCCGCAGCTACATCGAGAAGAAATTCGGCGCGCCTTACTTGCCGGATAAACCGCCGGTCCGACGCGCGCGCAAAGGCGCCCAGGAGGCGCACGAAGCGATACGACCCACGTCGGCCGAACGCACGCCGGAATCGATCCGGTCGTACCTGACGGAAGAGCAGTACCGGCTCTATCGGCTCATCTGGCGGCGGTTCGTGGCGTCGCAGATGAAGCCCGCGGTGTACCTGACGACGGACGCGTCGATCCGCGCGGGCCGCGCCACGTTCGTGGCCAAGGGACGCCAGCTGGTTTTCGACGGCTACACGCGCCTGGCCAGCCCGTGGGCGCGGCGCGAGGACGTCGTCGAGCTGCTCAAGGAGCACGGCACGGTCGCGGCCGTCCTGGCGCATGTCAAGCGCGGCGGGCTGCGGCTGACGCCGGAAGCGGCGGATCATCTGCGTGACCAGGCCCAGCACGAGGGGGTATCGCCGGAGCTCCAGCAGGCGCTCGCGGCGGTGCGTGATCAGGTCCTTCCGCCTCTGGCGCCCGCGGAGGAGCTCCGGCTGCGCAAGCTGGATCCGGGCCAGCATTTCACGGAGCCGCCGCCGCGCTACACGGAAGCGAGTCTGGTGAAGACGCTGGAGCGCTACGGCATCGGGCGGCCGAGCACGTACGCGCCGATCATCTCCACCATTCAAGATCGCGGCTACGTGACGTTGGAAGCGCGCCAGCTCAAACCCACGCAGCTGGGCGAACTCGTCACGGAAAAGCTCGTGAAGCATTTCAACGACATCATGAACACGGGCTTCACGGCGAAGATGGAGAAGAAGCTCGATCAGATCGAGGAAGGCCGGGTGAAGTGGGTGGATGTGCTGCGCCGGTTCTACGGCGTCTTCATCGGCGACCTCGACAAGGCGCGCACCGAGATGACGAGCGTGAAGGGCCTGCAGCCTGAGACGCCCGTCCCCTGCGAGAAATGCGGGCGGCCGATGCTCGTGAAGTGGAATCGCTTCGGCCAGTTTCTGGCCTGCAGCGGCTATCCGGAGTGCAAGAGCATCAAGTCGCTTCAACCTCCCGAGGCCGTCGGCGAGAAATGCGAGAAGTGCGGCGCGGACATGGTGATCAAGTCGGGGCGCTTCGGCCGGTTCCTCGCCTGCTCGAAGTACCCCGAGTGCAAGAACACGCGGCCGCTTCCTCGCGGAAATCGCCGTCTGGCCGTGCCACCCGGGTGGGAGCAGAAATGCGAGAAGTGCGCCTCGGCGATGGTCGTCCGCTATGGGCGGCGCGGACCGTTCATCGCTTGCAGCGGCTATCCCAACTGCACCAATACGATGCGCGTGCCGAAGGAGTGGTACCAGACGGTCAAGCCGGCCGGAACGGAGACCGCTCCAGCGGAAAGCGACGCGGCGGGCGACGACGCCTCCCCCGAGTGATTCGATCCTTCTTCGTCACGGGGACCGATACCGGCGTCGGCAAGACCGTCGTGGCGGCGGGTCTCGCCGCCGCGATGAAACGACGCGGAATAGACGTAGGCGTCATGAAACCCGTGGCCACAGGAGGCCGGCGGCGTGGCCGCGCGATCGTATCGGACGACGCGGAGTTCCTGAAGCTCGCGGCCGGAGCACGCGATCGTCGGGATCTGATCAATCCGGTGTGCTTGGAGCCGGCCCTCGCGCCGAACATGGCCTCGCGCCTTGCGCATCGCGCCATCGATCTGCGCGTGATCTGGAAGGCGGTCGAGACGCTCAAGGCCAGACACGACGTTCTCGTCGTAGAGGGCGTGGGCGGGTTGATGGTGCCGATCCTCGACCGGTTCCTTGTGGCGGACCTGGTTCGGCGCTTGAGGCTCCCGTTGCTGATCGTGACCCGGCCGACGCTGGGGACGATCAACCACACGGCGCTCACGGTGCTGGCCGCGCGACACTACGGGCTCGATGTGCTGGGGCTCGTGGTGAACGCCCACCGGAGGATCGACGCGGGCATCGCGGAGCGTCTCAATCCGGGCGTGCTGGAGTCGATGTGCAGGGTGCCGGTCCTGGGCGAGGTTCCGTTCTTGGGGAGGCTGTCGGCATGGTCGCTTCCCCATGGGCCTTTCGAGCCCATCCTTCGGGCCGTAACCGCAGAGCCGAGGCGAAGGCTCACTTCGGGCCTTGCGGCGGCGTCGCCGATAGCCCCGGCAAGGCCACCGTCTTGATCACCGCCCCGACGACGCGCGCGAACGCCTGTCGGCTCGCGCGGTCGAGTCGGAGCTTCTTCCGCTCGATCTCGCCCTCCAACGTGGCGGCCAGGTGCAGGAGATTGCGCTCGTGCACCTGCGGATGCGGCGCGGTCGCCGCCAGGACCTTCTCGCGGGCGACGTCGGTCGCGAGCGCGCGAAGGAACTCCACGTCCTCCACTTCCCAGAGATCTCTGACTTCGTCACGCAGGATCGCCAGCACCTCATCCCGAAGCCTGTCCCATTCCGCCATCTCAGTTCCCCCGTTTGGCTTCTTCGATCAACTGCTGGAAGCGGTCCGCGGTCTGGAGCCGGATGCGCCGCGAATCCTCGTCCAGCTTGGGATCGGCCTGCACATACCGGCGGTACTCGGGCAGAACCACTTGGGCATACCCGTCCACCGCCTGCACGAAGCCGCCGTTGGTCGAGCACCCGACCGACAGCCCAAGCGCCAACCACGCGATGACGAACGCTTTTCTCACGATGCTCTCCTTACAGTCGCGTCATCCGCATGAGCTCGATGCCTTCTTGACGAAGACGTTCGCCGAACCGATGCCGCAGCTCGTGTTGCACGGAGAGCTGCTGATCGAAGCTCGCGACATGACACGTGACGCTGAATTCCAGGGCGAGATCTCCGAAGCCGGGGTGAAACAACACGGTGGGCGTGGGCTCCGCGAGCAACCCGGGCACCTGTCCCGCCGCCGAAGCGAGCGTCTCCGCGAGCACCCGTTCCGCCTTCCGCGAATCCTGTCCGTAGGCGATGGGAACCCGGATCGTGATCGCCAGGCGCCGCTCCGGCAGATCGAAGTTGGTGATCGAAGCCCGGGCCAGCTTGGCGTTGGGCACGACGATCACGTTGTTCGCCGGCGTCCGCAGCCGCGCCGATCTCCAGCCCACGGTGATAACGTGACCTTCTTCCCCGGAGTCCAGCCTGATGTAGTCGCCTTCCCTCAGCGGGCGATCCGCCGTCAGGTGAAGCCCCGCGAAGAAATTCGAAAGCGTATCCTGCAGCGCCAAGGCCACCGCCAACGATCCGATGCCCAGCGTGGTCAGCAGCGGAGCGATCGAGACCTTGAGCATGTCCAGGAGCACCAGCGCCCCGATCACGAGGCTCACCGCCCGCGCCATTACTTCCAGGGTGCCCCGCACGGAACGAACGGCCTCCGAACGCGCGCTCCAGGCACGGATGCCCGTGACCAGCAGGCGTCCGACGCCGTAGCTGACGACAAGAGCCACCGCGAATAGCAGGAGCGCCTGTCCACGATGCGTCCACGGAGAGTCCGGCGGCAGCCCCGTCAAGAGCATCGCCGTTCCCATGAGCGGCAGCAGAAGCGCCAGCAGCAGAAGCAAGTCCCGCACGAAGGAATGGGAACGGTTGCGGGCGAACAGCGTCGCCATGATGAAGCCGAGCACCATGAGCACGCCGGCCGCGACCACCGTCGCCCAGGGCGTCAGTGACTCGATCCAACCTTGTTGAAGGTCGGCAAGCATGAGCGAGACTATTCCTCCGGCGATGAGGGCGCCGGGGCGACCACCAGGACGAACTCCCCCCGGGGGCTTTCGACACGGAATCGATCCAGCGCGCGCGCTACGGTGGTGCGGGTCACCTCCTCGTGAACCTTGGTGAGCTCGCGCGCCACGGCGAGCGGACGGTCTCCGAGCGTCGAGAGCATGTCCTCAAGGGCCTGCGCGACGCGATGCGGCGACTCGTAGACGATGATCACTCGCCTCTCGCCCGCCAGCGCCGCCAGGGCCTTGCGCCGCTTGCCCGGCTTGCGCGGCAGGAAGCCCGTGAAGACGAATTCGTCCGTCGGAAGGCCCGAGACGCTCGCCGCCGCCACCGCCGCCGAGGGTCCCGGCACGGCCCGCACCGGCAAACCCGCCTCGTGAGCGGCCGCCACGAGCTCCGCGCCGGGATCGGATACGCCCGGCGTGCCCGACTCGCTCACGAGCGCCACGGATTCTCCGGCGCGCAGTCGTTGAAGGACGCCCTCGCCGCTTCGCCCGTAGAGCGCCAGCAGCGGCTTCGCGAAGCTCAAATGGGCCAGGAGCTTCATCGTGGTGCGCGTGTCCTCGCAGACGATCGCGTCGACTTCCTTGAGGATGCGGATCGCGCGAAGCGTGATGTCCTCCAGGTTCCCGATGGGAGTCCCGACGACGTACAAAGTTCCAACCATGGCGGTTCGATCGTTCAGGTTTCGGTCGGGGTCGATTCCCAATCGGCGCCTTCGCTGTATCCGCAAAGCCAGTTCAGCGCGAAGTGGCGCTCCAGCGCGATCGAATGCATCGTCGCGTACTCCTCCCCGTTGAGCTCGCGGTAGGCCTTGCCCAAGGCGGGGAAGTCGTCGTCGATCAAGGCGGGGATGTCGCCCATCTCCCGCGCGTGCTGCGCCGTCCGACGAATGAGCTCATCCAGCGGGGGCTTCCCGGCCTGGGGCTTGGCTCCTTCCCGGGCGCGTTGGGCCGTCTTGGCCCGCCAATGCCACAACTCGGCCGTATCGCGCGCTCGGTCCAATTCCTTTTTCGGACGAAGGCGCGCGGTCGCGATGAACGCGCGAGGATCCCGGTGCGCGCCGGCCAGCGCGTCGAGCAGGGCCGCCGGGTCGGCCACGGCGTCCCACGAAGGCAGCTCCGACAGGCGCTCCCCGGCCCAGGCCAGGATGGCGCACGCCTCGTTTCGCCAGGAGAGCTGCACGATCTCGCGCTGGGAGGCCCGGCCCGCCGGAGCGCTGAGGAACTTCAGCTCGCGAACCGAAGCGCTCTCGTGCAGGTCGTGCCGGCGCAGCCACGTGACGAGGGTCCGGGCGGCCTCGGGCCGCGCATCGCCGCGGCATTCCATCCGCACGCGCGCGACTACCGTGCTGACGACCAGGATGCGCCGGGCTACCTCGGCCGCTTCCGGGCGACGTGGTTCGTCCACGCGGGCATTGTAATTCCCGGCGCGCAAACCACAAGCGACAACCGGCATCGCTGATAGAATGTGTCCATGGACGGCATTCTACTCATCGACAAGGAGCGCGGACCGACATCGCACGACATCGTCGATCGCGTCCGCGGCGAATCCGGCGAACGGCGGGTCGGGCACGCGGGCACGCTCGATCCCAACGCGACGGGGCTGCTCGTGCTCTGTCTGGGGCGCGCCCTCAAGCTCGTGGAGTTCATGGAAGGACACGACAAGGAGTACGACGTCGCGATCCGTCTCGGTCGCGTCACCGAAACCGATGATGCCGAAGGATGTACCGTCACCGAGACCGACCCGAGCGCGGTGTCGCGGGAGGCGCTCCTGGCCGCGGCGGCGCGTTTCATCGGAGAGATCCCGCAACGTCCGCCCGCCTATTCCGCCGTCAAGGTGGGCGGCCGGCCGCTCTACCGTTACGCGCGCGCGGGAGAATCGGTGGTGGCGCCGGAGCGCGTCGTGCGCGTCCACGAGCTCGCGCTGCTGTCGTTCGATCCGCCGATCGCCCGTTTCCGCGTTCGCTGCAGCAAGGGCACGTACGTGCGTTCGCTCGCGCGGGACCTCGGCGCGGCGTTGGGCTGCGGCGCCTCCGTCGAGGAGCTGCGGCGCACGGCCGGCGGACCGTTCCGAGTGGAACAAGCGGTGCGCGGATTCGACCCGAAGGCGCTCCTGCCGATGGATGCGGGACTGGCGGATCTGCCGAAGGTGTCGTTGCCGCCGGATTACGCGGGGCGTTTCGCCAAGGGCCAAGGCGTGGACGTGACGCCGCCGGCGCCGCTGGTACGCGTGTACCAGGAAGAGCGCTTCGTGGGCGTCGGATACGACCGTGACGGGCGGCTCTGGCCGCGGAAGGTGCTCGGGTGACGGCGCCGTTGTGATCGCGCGCGCCGCGGCGTTACAATGCGGGTCGTGGAGGGCCGCCTGTACCGGTTCAGCGATTACCTGCGCCTGCGCTATCCATTCAAGGTTTGGAAATTGCCGGTCGACGCCGGTTTCACCTGCCCCAACCGCGACGGGACGAAGGGATGGGGGGGATGCACCTATTGCGACAACCGTTCCTTCAGTCCGCCGGCCCGCGACCGAGCCGTCGAGCTGCGCCGGCAGATCGAACACGGATTGGTCCGGCGGCGCCGGAGCGGTCCCGGTCGGGCCATCGTCTACTTCCAGGCGTACACGAACACCTACGGAGCGATCGACGAGCTGCGCCGCCTTTATGACACGGCCTTGGCTTTTCCCGAAGTCGTCGGATTGGCGATCGCGACGCGGCCGGACTGCCTGCCGGAGGGTGTCCTGGATCTGCTCTCCGAGATGACACGTAGGACGGGCGTGTGGCTGGAGATCGGGGTGGAGACGACGCATGACGCGATCCTGGCGTCGCTCAACAGGGCGCACACGGTCGCGGACGTGGAGGACGCGGTCCGGCGGGCGCGCGGGCGCGGATTCGAGATCGTGGGTCACCTCATCTTCGGGCTGCCCGGTGAGACCCGCGCGATGATGCTGGAGACGGTCCGGCGGGTGTCGGAGTTGGGGCTCGACGCGGTGAAGCTGCACCATTTCTATGTGGCGAAGGCGACGCCTTTGGAGAAGGCCTTTCATCGAGGCGAGATCCAGGTGTTGACGTTTCCCGAGTGGATCGAGCTCGCGGCGGACGTCGTCGAGCGGCTGCCCGCCTCCCTGTACATCGAGAGGGCCGCGGGCGAGCTGAGCAACGAATGGCTGGTGGCGCCGCGATGGGGAAAATCCGGTACGGAGGTTTGGGCCGCGATCGAGGCGGAACTCGAGCGGCGCGGGTCACGTCAAGGGAACGTAAGTGCATGCGGTCGTCATTCCGTGGAGGTGCGCCATGGCGATGTGCCTCAAGTGTAGCCGGCCGTTGCCGAGCAACGGCGATTGTCTCTACTGCGGCAAGCTGGAGACCGAAGGCGCCTACCGGAAGCCTCGTCGTCCGCTCCTCGGTCCTTGGATTCGTTCCGCGGTCAAGCTGGCTCTGGCGGCGGGGCTGTGCTCGTTGGCGTACTGGATGATCTTCACCCAAGAGGGGCGGGGGTTCACTCAGAAGCTCAAGGAGATGCTGGGCACGGCGCAGGAGGAAGAGTCCTCGCCTTGGGTCAAACGCCTCAAGAAGTACCCGAAGATCCAGGAGCTGTTGGCGATCACGCTGAACCGTCACGTCGAGGAGGAGGCCTTTCCGGACGATCCCGCGGCGTGTCTGGTGACGATCACTCTGCGCGACGGGGCCGAATTGAAGCAGTGGGCCTTCATCGTGAACAACGAGACGGGAGAGATCGTTCCCCAGAGCCAGGAAGCGGCGTTGCTGCTGTCGGACCCTTAGTCCAGCTTGTGGATGGTGACGCCCTTCTCGCTGAGGAACTTGAGGGCGCGCTCGGTGTCCTTGACGCTTCCCACGATTTCCACCTCCAAGTGGGCGCTCTTGTCCGTGATTCGTCCGCGGATGATGTTGGGGATCACGTCGAAGTCGTGCGACAACTTGTAGATGATCGGTTCGCCGAGGACCACTTCAGGGAACGTCATTCGGTAACGGCTGGCCTTTCGCGCCGCCTTGGCCATCAGAGCCTCTCGATCTCCTTGAGGTAGACTTTCGTCGATATTTCTATGTTTTCCAAAATCGCGCTGTCAAGCAGATTCTTGAGAAGGACCTTGGAGCGTCCGCCCAGCGTCCCGAAGCGCACGCCCACGCGGTACGCGTTGATCTCACTGGATCGGCGGCACCACGTCACCCGTGCCGGAACGTGGATCGTGCCGCGCAGGCTGGGCGCCTCGATCGCCAGGCGCAGGCGTTGGCCGGGCTTGAGCTCCTCGCGCGAGATGAAATGCGCGCCTGTCTCGCTGAAGTTCAGCAACAGATACTTGGCCGAGGAGGGGAACAGGAACGCGAGAAGACCGCCCTTGCGGTAGCGCAACGCGCTGTTCTTCAAGGCGTACCTTTTCTTCCGGCGACGATTTCCTCCGTCCCAACCCATGGCGATCTCCGCAGTGCGTCCGAACGGGCCCTCAAGACCGCGCGAAGCTCCGGGATGAACCCGTCCGGCTTCCGCTCGCCGAGCGCCGCTCATAGGCGATCAGCTGTTTCACCAATTCGTCCGACGCCCCCGCCTGCTTGAGGGCGACGATGTCGTCGACGCTCAGCTTGACCACGCCCGACTTTCTGGCCTTCTCCAGAATGATGGCATCCGATACGCCCGCCTTGACGAGCTTCTCGATTTCGGCACGCGTCAGAAGATCGACGACCTCGATCCGCCGTTCGGTGCGGACCGACGGTTCTTCGTAAACGGGAAAGAAACAGCCGCCCAACGCCAGCGTCGCCGAGAATGCCGCGTATCGCATCGCGTGAAGTATATCGCCCGCGAGGGACCTCGTGCAACGCGCAGAACTCCCGCCGTGTCAATACGTAATCCGGAACCCTTTCAGGTCCGAGCGTGCCGGTTGCCATTCCACGGCGACGTCGATCACGTGCGCCGCCGGCGGTCCTTGCCTGCACCACTCGATCATCCCTTCGACGCTTTCGCGCGGTCCCTGGAACAAGGCCTCGACGCGGCCGTCGGGCAGATTACGCACCCAACCGGCCAGTCCGTGCCCCTCGGCTTCTTCGCTGCAGTACATCCGATACCCGACGCCTTGGACGCGACCGCTGATGAACACGCGCGCGCACGCGACATCCTCGCTCATTTCGGCTCCTTCGACTTGTCGCGCAGCGGATTGTTCTCGCGATCGATCTCGTCCTCGCGATAGGAGTGTTCGAAGTTCTTGGGTTTCTCCGGCCGCGGTCCGGCGTCCGGATCGAAGCCGGCCAGGGGCACTTGCCGCAAGGTCGCGGGCCTCTCGAACGCGTCCGCCCGGACAGGCGCGCGCGCGACCGCGGTGACCTCCTCGTCCGAGAACACGCGGTCGAGGAAGAGCGCGTAGCGGGCCTTGCCCTTCATCGGGAACCCGCCCAGCGCGCGGACCTTCTCGGCGACGGCCGGATGCCACGCGCCCGAGGCCGCCAGCGCCTCGAGATAGGCCGCTCCATCCGAGAGCGAAGGATCGACGAAGACCTCGATCGGATGATCGATGCCGTTGACGACGATCTCGCGGCCGGCGCATCGTCGGCCGGCCACCTCTTCGGTCTTGCCGGTGTCCCGGACCTCGACTGCGGGCGGCGTGGAGAAGAAGCCCAGTCCGATCAGGATCTTGTCGATGTCGTCCGCTTCCTGCGTGCCGGCCACGCGAAGGCGCGCCTGCGTCAGGTCCTCCAGGATCCGCTTGCGCCGCTCCGCCAGCGCGTCGAACGTGATCTCGGAGTACGTCCCGCCCGGTGGATCGATGACCCACAGGAGCTTCCGGTCCGGTCGGATCACCAGTCGCGTGCCGAAGGTCAGGTCGTCGACCGCGACCTTGCCCTCGTGGATCGTGAGCACCTCGCGACGATGGATCTCGGATGCCTTGCCGGACAAATCGCGGGTCACGACGCGCACGCGCCGCTCGAGGCGAAGCCCTTCGGCGGGCTGTCCATCCTGCAGTCCCAGCGCCAAGAACATCAAGATGAGCTCATTCATAGCGAAGTGCCTGAACGGGGTCGAGCCGGGCGGCCCGCAACGCGGGGACGAATCCGGCGATCATGCTGACCAAGACGGAGAACGCGATCGAGCCGGCCGCAAGCCAGCCGGAGATCTGAAAGAGGCGCACGCCCTCCGGGATCTCCGTCACCTGACCCGCGGCCGCGCCGAGAGCGGCGCCCGTGACCGCGCCGGCGGCCAAGCCGATGAGGCCGCCGACGAGTCCGATCGCTCCGGCCTCCAGGAGGAAGACGCGGCGAATGTCGCTGTTGCGGGAGCCCAAAGCTTTCATGATCCCGATCTCGCGGGTTCGCTCGAGCACGGCCATGGCCATCGTGTTGGCGATCCCGAAGATTGATACGATCAATCCGATCGCGCCGATACAGGCCATGAAGCCTTCGATGACGAGAAAGACCGTTCGGATCGTTCCCATGATGTCGGCCGACGTGAGCACCTGGTATCCCGCGTTGGCCAGCCGGCGCTTGACCTCGGTTACCTGGTCGACCTCCGTCACCTTGACCTCGGCCGAGAGGTAGGATCCTTTCTTGGTCCAGGGCATTCTTCCGCCCTGTGTGAGATCCCAGAGTTCCAACCCCCGATCCATCGGCACGTAGAACTGGCGCGCCTTGATGCCGAGCCGCTCCGTGTCGAGCACGCCGACCACGCGGTACGTCAGTTCCTCCGGAGCGGCCTGCGGATCCTCGGACGTGCGCGAGAAGACCACCATCTTGCCGACGATGTCGGACGGCTTCTTCTGGAAACGCAGCGCGAGCATCCGCGAGGGCGCCAGCACCGCGCGCTCGCCGGGCTCCCCCCACACGTCTCCGGCGACGACGTACTTTCGGATGGCCTGGACTTCCTCCTCCGGCAGGCCGCCCACGGGCACGAGTCGCGGCGATTCGTCCGGATCGCCCTGGATCTTGACGATGAGGAACATGTTGAGGTCCGGAATCACCGTCGCGACGCCGGGGATGCTCTTCTTGAGCTCCTCGATGTCGCGATCCGTAATGGGGGGCCCCATCAAGCCGAATGCCAGGATTCCCATCGATTCCTTCGCCTCGTCGCCGGCGCTGGAGCGCGCGATCAGAAGGGTGCGCAGCGAATCCTCCGTCTGAAACAACTTGAGCACTTCCCGCTCCAGGCCGATCGCCAGCGACACCATGAGCACGAGCGCCGCCACGCCGATCACGACCCCCAGGAGTGTCAGGGCCGTGCGTCCCTTGCGGCGCGTCAGGTTGGAGACGGACATGATCAGGGCGTCGGCGATGGTCATGACGCGCCTCCCCGCCGGTCGGAGACCACCCGCCCATCGGACAGCTCGATCACGCGCCGACAGTACGCGTCGGCCAGCTCGCGATCGTGCGTCACGAGGATGAGCGTGCGGCCGACGCTCTTGAGCAGTTCCATGATCTCCCGGGCGGTCCGGCTGTCGAGATTGCCGGTGGGTTCGTCCGCCAGGAGCAAAGGCGGGTCGTTGGACAGGGCGCGGGCGATCGACACGCGCTGCTGCTCGCCGCCGGAGAGTTCGCTCGGGCGGTGATCTCGCCGGGCGCCGAGGCCCGCGCGTTCGAGCAGTTCGTCGGCGCGCCTCCGCCGCGCGCGCCGGTCCGCGCCCGCCAGCGTCATCGGCAATTCCACGTTCTGCCGCGCCGTCATCGACGGCACGAGGTTGAAGAACTGGAAGACGAAGCCGATCTTGGCGCGGCGATAGTCGGCCAGCTCGTTGTCCGACAGCTCCGCCAGTCTCCGCCCGTCGACGGCCACGTCTCCGGAGGTCGGCCGGTCGAGCCCGCCCAGCAGGTGCAGGAGCGTGGACTTCCCGCTGCCGGAACGTCCCACGACGGCCGCGAACTCGCCGGCGGCGAAATCGAGCGTCAGGCCGTCCACGGCGGTGACGACGGCGTTGCCCAGCTCGTATCGCTTGGTCAGCCGTTCCGCGCGGATCGGAGATTCCACCGCACGAGGATAGCGAATGACGGGCCGGGAATCACGGACGAAACTCGCAGGCTCCAGGGCACGCTTGGGGTTGGGATTTCAGGGTCAAGGTACCTCTGGACACCGCCCAGACTGGTTTCTAAGATACTCCCCTCTCATGGCCCTTTACGACTATCGCGGTTCGATCCACTGCCACACCACCTACTCCGACGGCGCGGGCACGATGGAGGAGGTGATGAAGGCGGCCAACGAGGTCGGTCTGGACTTCGTCATCATGACCGACCACGACACGATGAAGCCTTACGACGACGGGCATAACCGGTATTGGGGTTCGACGCTCCTGATCATCGGCACGGAGATCACGCCGCAACCCAACGTCGGCAATCACTACCTGGCCCTCGGAGAAGAGCGTCTGAACGTCGAAGGCCTCAATCAGAAGGCCGTGCAGGAGATCATCGACGATGTGACCCGGCAGGGATGGTTCGGCTTCCTGGCCCATCCCGATCATCAGGGCACGAGACGCTTCAACGTCCCTCCCTACGGATGGAAGGATTGGAGCGTCAGTGGATACACGGGCCTCGGTCTGTGGGATCTCCAGACGGATTGGCAGACGCAGCTCGATCGGGACGACGCGAAGATGGAAGTCTATACCGAGTTCGAGAGCGCGTTGACCGGCCCCCGCAACGAGACCATCAAGCGGTGGGACGAGCTGTGTCGCAAGGGTAAGGTCGTGGGCCTCGGGGAAATCGACAATCACAACTGGAAGCGCGAATGGAACGGCCAGACGCTGCAGGTCTTCCCCTATGAGGTGGCCTTCCGCACGATCAACAACCATATCCTGCTGCAGAAGCCCTTGGACAAAGACTACACCAAGGCGCGCCGGCAGATCCTCGAGGCGGTCCGCCACGGCCGGTTCTACGTCTCCTTCGACTTCTGGGACGATCCCACGGATTTCAATTTCGAAATCGACAACGGGAAGCGTGTCGCGACCATGGGCGACGAGATCGCGCTGGGATCCGAGAAGACGGAGCTCGTCGTCACGCTGCCGGACGAAGCCCTCTTGAACGTGTTCCTCAACGGGGAGTCGATCCACGAAGAGGAAAACGACGAGGTGCTCCTGGAGATCAGCGAGCCGGGCGTGTATCGCGTGGAAGCGATGCGCGACAATCTGACGTGGATCCTGTCGAATCCGATCTGGGTTGTGAAGAAGTAGCTACTTCAACGCCAGCACCCATGCCCGCCACACGCGGTCCATTTTCTCCACGCTCATGCCGGTCACCTTCTCGAGCACCGCGCGACCCGTAGGATCCCGATCGGCCGCGGCGCGGAACTGCCGGTAGAACGGCTTGAGCTTGTCCTGATCCTGGAGCCACTTGCAGAGGTAGCGGGCGGTCGCGTAGTTGACGCCCCGCGTCTCGTCGTAAAACTCCTTGCTGGAGGTCTTCAACAGCTCCTCCAGAGGAATCGCGCGCCCTTCCTTCAGGGCTTCCTTCAGACCTTTGAGACGCCAATTGACCAACCCTTCCATGCGCTCATCCACCGTCTGTCGCGACTGCTCGTAAAGAGACGCGAATCCCTCGTTGAACCACGACGGCACGGTCGGGAAGTCCTCCGCCAGCAGCGGATGCACCGTCTCGTGCGCCAGCGTTCCGGTGCCGGTGGCGATGTTCATCACCATCTTGCGCTCCGCCGGCATGTAGAAGCCGAACGGAGTGGACGGAGGACGACGGTACGTGGCCTTGCAATAACGCTCGTAGCCGTCCGCCTCCCTGAAGCAGTAGATGCGGATGGGTTTGCCGGGCCGCTTCTCGAAGAAGTCGCGCATCAGGAAGCGGTACATCCGTTCGATCGTCGCGCGGCAGCGGCGATACTCGTCGACGCCTCCGTCGGCCGCCAGGAAGAAGATGCCGTCGATGTGATCGATGATGAAACCGTCGCCGAGCTCGCCGCGGATCTCCTCGATCGCCCGACGCACCTCTTCCTCCGTGCGGGGCGCGTCCTGCATATATCGCGGGAGAGGATCGGGCGTCGCGATGCAGCCGGTCGGCACGGCCGGAAGAAGACAGAGTGACGATCGCAGGATCAGGGCGGCCGCCGTGGCCCACCCCGAAAGCGCGGAGGAAAACGCGGGCATGGATCTGGTTCGCATGGCCGTCTCTTATTATTCTAGACGGCCATGGGGTCCTTTTGTTCGACCATCAGCTCCAGGACTTCACGCCAGCGGGGATAGAGGGCGTTGACCGAGTAGATGTCCTCCGCGCGCTTTCGCGCGGCTGCGCCGACGCTCGCCCGCATCTCGGCGTTGCCGATGAACAGGTCGAGCGCCTCGATCCACTCGTCCGTATCTTGCGCGGGCAGGCCGCACTTGCCCGCATCGATCACGTCCGACATCACTCCGTAGGGAGCGGCGATCGGGGGCAACCCGCACGCCATGTACTGCAGGACTTTGTAGCCCGCCTTGCCGTTCGTCCAATCATTGTCCGGAAGAGGCATGATCCCGATGTCGGCCGAACGTACGGCCTCGACCTCCACGGCCGGCGACCACCTCACATACTCGACGGGAATGCCCAGTTCGAACGCCGGCGGACGATCGCAGACGATGCGCAGGCGCAGATCGCGGTATTTCCTGGCCAACGTACTGAGGGCGGGACGAACCAGCTCAAGGGCGGGCAGATTGGCGGAAATCCCCGTCCATACCAGCAGGCGTCCGTCACCGAGCACCCGATCGGGAGTGAATCGATCGGTGTCCACGGGTGTCGGCAACACCCACACGTTGTCGTTGTGCCGCAACGCCCACTCCCCCAGAAACTCGTTGGCGGCGATGACGGTGCGTGCCATCTTGGCCACCAGAGCCACGGGGTTTACGGCTTGGTCGGAGTACCTCAGAAAGAGCGAATCATCGAAGTCGAAGACGATGTTGCGGTTCAGCAGGCGCACCAGCTCCTCAGTCGAAGGCGTGAAGGGAGGCAGCAGCTCCCGCTCGATGAAGATCATGTCGTACGCCGTCACCCGCAACGCCGCGCGCAGTCGATTGTGTACGCGAACCAACGTCCCCAGTCCGTGCATCATGCCGCGCAGCATTCCGTCCTTGACCGGCGGCTCCGCCGACGGCGTGCACGCCGATACCCGAACCGTCCACCCGTCGGCCTGAAGCCGGGGCAAGTACTGAAGGACCCGGAAACGGCTCGAGGGCGACTCCCGCGCCGGAAGCAGGAATAGTGCGGAACGCCCCACCTTTCCTCCCGAGCTGAGTCTAGCCTATTTTCGGTCCGACGGCGCTCGCCTCACTCTGATGCCACGCCTGCAGCATCAGGACCGCCCAAAGGCGATACTCCCAATTGCGGCGCCGCTCGAGGTGCTCCCGCCAGTGGCGACGGATGACGCCCGGCGCACGGAAACCGCCGTCGATGAGAGAGCGCGCGCTCAGGAGCCCTTCGGCCCAGTCGCGCAGCGGCCCACGCAGCCATCGCTCGATCGGAGCGCCGAAGCCCGCCTTGGGTCGGTCGACCAACTCGCTCGGCACGCGGCGATGGAGCACCTGCCGGAGGATCCACTTCGTGACGCCGTCTCGAACCTTG
>JACPRB010000296.1 GCA_016190155.1 Planctomycetota bacterium | reverse complement strand
TCGGTCCAGTCGCTGGCGATACTGGTGTAGGCGCTGTTGTTTCCCGCGAGGTCGTAGGCGCGCGTCTGGTAGTAGTACCTCGTGCCGGCGACTAGACCGGTGCTCGAGTAGCTCGTGCCGGCGCCGCTGACGGTCGCGATTTGCGTGAAGGTTGAGCCATTCGTGGATCGCTCGATCTTGTATCCGGCGAGCCCCGATCCGCCGGAGTCCGTGGAGGCGGTCCAGGAAAGGTTGATCTGGGACGTGGAGATGGCGGTGGCGGTCAAGCTCCCCGGCACCGTCGGCGCCGTAGTATCCGGGGCCACGACGACGGAGATGGAGTTCGACCACAGGGACTGCACGCCGGCGCTGCACTGGGCTTGTGCCTTGACGATGCGCGTTGCCGCCGTGGTCCAGGTATGCGACTGGGTTGCGCTGCCGAGCACCTGGGCGCTGCCGTCGCCCCAATCGAAACGGTATTGAACCGCATGGCTCTGGTTGCAGGTGGAGGAGCCGGTGGAGTATGAGGACGCAATGTTCGGGCATGCGGTGAGCGGGCCGCTGGGCGTGGAGGGCAAGGTGAGGCTGTGGGAGGAAATGGTGACGGAGAGGGCGGTGGACCACGAGGACGTGACTCCTCCCGAGCACTGGGCTTGCGCCTTGACGCTGTACGTTGCCGCCGTGGTCCAGGTGTGCGACTGGGTTGCGCTGCCGAGCACCTGGGCGCTGCCGTCGCCCCAATCGAAGCGGTACTGAACCGCAT
Source organism: Planctomycetota bacterium (assembly GCA_016190155.1). Lineage (GTDB taxonomy): Bacteria > Planctomycetota > MHYJ01 > MHYJ01 > JACPRB01 > JACPRB01. Next base: position 13,130 of record JACPRB010000296.1, on the reverse strand, counting down.
GGCTCTGGTTGCAGGTGGAGGAGCCGGTGGAGTACGAGTACGATGTGTTCAGGGATCCGTTGGCCGTGCCGCTGGGAGTCGTGGGGGAAGTCAGCGTGTGGGGTGCGGTGATCGAGACGTTGAGTGTCGTAGACCAAGCGGACTCGAGTCCTGCCGAGCACTTGGCCTGCGCCTTGACGGCGTACGTGCCTGCGGAGCTCCAGCTGTGGGATTGAGTGGCGGCTCCCCAGCCCGAAAGGGTGCCGTCGCCCCAATCGAACTGATAGGAGGAAATGGCGTGGGCAAGGGTATCGGTGGCATTGCCGGCGGTGTAGCTGTACGAGGTGTTCGCGTTTCCCGAGGTGGTTCCGGTGGGCGTGGTGGGCGCGTTGACGACGTGACCGCCGATCGAGACGGTCATGAGGGAGATCCATGTGTTGATGTCGCCGTTCGAGAGACCGCCGCTGCAGTAGGACTTGCCGCGGATGGCGTACGTGCCTGAGCTCGACCAGCTGTGCGTAAAGTGAGTTTGTCCGTAGGATCCCATTTCGGAGTTGACTCCGTCCCATTGGATCTGGTACTGGATGGAATGCCCCCAGTTGCACGAGGCGGGTGTGGTGACGTCGAAGGAGTAGGTGGTCATCGTCATGCCGTTGCTGGGGCCGGTGAGCGAGAAGGAGCTCGATGACCAGGCGTGGACGGGTTTGGTGGTGGCGGTAGCGGTGTTGGAGGCGGGGCCTTCTAGGTCTTCGGCGCTCCACCAGGACCTGATGTAATAGGAATATGTGGTATTCGGGGATCGGGTTCTGTCGGAGACGGAGGTAGAGCCGTCAGAGACGCCGGCCCACAGCGCACCGTCACGGTAAATGTAATAGTAATCCTCATCGGGGGCATCGGTCCACGAGATGTCGATCTGGGTGTCCGAGACAGCGGTTGCCGTCACGTTGGTGGGGGCGGCGGGGCCGGGCTGCGCGTAAGCGGTTTGGGCGATCGCGAGGGCGATGCCCAAGGCCACCAAGGCACGGGTGGCATGAATATTTCTGTTCATTTTCCCCTCTGCGGGAAGGGATACATTTTTCATGGGTAACTACATTAGCAACTTACATGCCGAGTGTCCCGCTTTGAGGTGATGTAACTACTTGTGTGTCAGTGAGATGGCTGTGGTGTTGAGGTGGCTAAGAGGTGGCAAAGGAGATGGGTGTAATCTGGCGTGACACAATGCTCGCAATGTTGGCGTATCTCCTTGGTCGCAAGCCTATTACCTTGCCGGCAAGGCGTGTAATGATGCGTGACACCGTTATGGCGTCCATGCGTTTCTTGGAGGCTATGGCATGGATCACGAGATGCAGCTGACGGGTAACACCTGGGAGCCAAGCGGGAGATGGTGCGATGGGGGTTGTGAGATGTAAGACGTTTGAATTCAACGGAATCAGTATCTATCCATCGGGGAATCCCCCGATTTCCAGGAAGTGTTTTGGTATCCTCGATTGAGCTGTGTAGAAACTATTGGTCCTATCGAATCGGCTCGTACCGTGGCGGGTGCGCTTCTTGTTAAAACGTAACATGTTTACCATAAAGCTGTTATTGCGTAGAGTTGGCTTGGGTTAGGTGCGGTGGATATGGTGTCATGAAGCGTGACGCAACTGCACCGATCAGGCGTTCTTGAGCACGGAGAACTACAGACGCGGACAAGCCTACGGCTCGTTGTCCGATTCAGGTTCTGTCTCTGGTTCTGACTCCGACTCGGATTCCGGCTCGGACTCCGATATGGATTCCGACTCGGATTCCGATATGGGCATTTCGACATAGATCCGATCCGTCTCCCACACCTGTTCCGAGGCCGCCTTGGGCGCGTCTTCGTCAAGTCGGTGGGGTAGATCGCTCGGACGCGAGGCCGTGAGCGCCACAACAACGCCCAGCACCGCCAGCACGAAGGCTGCCCCGGCCAGATAGGGCATCCACCGATACCGGCGCTCACTTGACGGCATGCGTCACCTCCTCGGCGGTCATTCGCCACCGAGGCCCCTCCTCGGGCCGATTCGTCAACAGATAGAAGGGGGGAGGAGAGGAGCCCAGATTGTCGTCATAGATGTACTCGCCCGACAAGCCCCACCCCTTGTAGTCGTCGGAGGACTCGTCCGGCTGGTAGCGTGCCCCCGCCTCCTGGGAGGCCATCGATCCGAGGACGCGCAGGTTCCCCTTTTCCTCTTGCAGGTTGAACGTGATCTTGCCCGTGGCCGAGAGCAGCGCGGCGTGCAATTCCAAGTTGTACGGCGCGTCCTTGGTGATTTCGATCGCGTTCTTAGCCATGATCCCCAGCGCGGGAACGTCATTGTCATTCGGATTGAAGTCCGGATTCGAGACATAGTTGAAGCCGTTCTCGGGCGTCCAGGCGACACCCGGATTCGTGCGATTGCCCGGCACATCTTGGCCATGCCGCTTCAGGAGATACGCCGGATCCCCGTCCTGATCGACGTAGCGAATGTTGCCGGTGATGTACACGTTCCCGAGGGAGGCGATCGTGTAGCGCACAGAAGTCTCTCCGCTGACATAGACGTTGCCCTGGGCGAAAATGAGACCCTCTTGGGGCGCAGGCAAGGGCCGATCCGAAATCGTGATCCCGTCCCGGACGACCTTGATGCGAACCATGTCTCGCATCGCCGTGACATACGTCTTGACGTCCCGCTTGTCGATCAGATAACTCGGCTCCGCGAATGTACCCAGTCCCGTGATGTCCCCGATGGAAAGGTCGACGGGGTCCACTTGTTCGTGTTTGGCATAGAACGTCGTGTTGGAAACCCTGGCCCCTTTCAGGTAATCCGGCTTGTTTGCCTTCGCGTGCGTCACGTCTCCGTAGAAGACGGCTCCGCCGTAGTACAGCTGCAGCCGGCCGTTGGTGTGCACCTTGCCGCGGACGGTAGTGGTGCCGAACTTGAGGTCTTTCTGATTGAAGAACATGTAGGAGGCCAGCGAGTGGTTCCCCCGGAACTCCTGTGCCACGGTCACATGCTGGTCGTTGAGCCTGGCGGTGGATTCGGCGCGATAGAGCTGGTTGTCGAGCTTGTAGACCATCACGGTGACGAAGGCGTTCTTCACCGGCATGTCCACGATGGCGGGGAATCCGTCAGGTGGGGGCAGTGAATTCGAGTCGAGCCAGACGTTGTTGACCCCATCGTAGTCGCTGTTGCGAATCTGATGCCACACGGCCTCCAACCCGGCTTCCGCCGCGTACGAAGCCGTCATGGAATACTTCTGGGACTCGGCGCGCCGCGCGTACGCGTTGGAGAAGGTGCCCAGGGCCAACGCGATGCCGGCCAAGATCACCAGCAACACGGTAACCATCACCAACGCAACGCCTCGCTCTTGGGTCCGCGTCATGAGACATCCCCTCAATTACGCCCGTGGACGGCGGACTCGATTCCCACGCCGCGCGGGACCGCTGAGAGACCCGCCATGCGCAACTCGACATCCCAACCGACGGCGCCCGCTTCGGTCGGCTTGGAGAAACTGAACACCCCGGCGTTCTCAAGGACTACCGCTCCGGAAGAGCGCGGCACCGCGACGTCCTCGAACCGCAGCTCCGTGGCCGTTACGGAGATGGAAGGAAGCGGCGTCGCGCCCGGCTCGAAGAATCGCTTGAACGAAGCGGAATTGCCGGATACCACGTATCGGCGCAGCTCGGGAGTTCGGTCGCTTGAATCCAGGTGCAAGGCGTACACGATGAGCGTTTGCCATACAGGGCGGTTTCCCTCCGTATGAAAAACCCCTACCTCATCCCGTGCGCTCGGCGCGGCCACGAGCGTCGTGGGTGTCGAAAAGAGAGGATCGGCCGCAGTCTGGACACGCGTGAGACCCGTGGAGCTTTCCCGGATGTCCGCCACGACGAGATCCAGGGCTTCCCTCAGCTTCCAGGCGGCCTCTCGTTGGGTGACCTCGCGATTGTAATGCCGATCTCCGGACGCGAGGGTCGCGTAGAAGGCTCCGACGATCACGGCCAAGATCGCCACGACGATGACCACCTCCAAGAGGCTGAATCCCGCACGAATACGATTCATCGCACGACTCCCGCATTCACAAGACGGCCTTTCCGGGTCCCGGCTTCCGCGGTTTCGGCGGTGGCGGAGGCGGGGGTGGCCTAGCCGGAGGCTTCCGAACCGGAGGAGCCTTGGGCGGTATTACCTTCGGAGGCGGTTTGGGCGCCGGTGGCGCAGGAGGAATCACCACAGGAGGAGGGGGAGGCGGCAGAGGAGGAATAGGGACCTCGTTCGACCGGAACATCACGAGAGCGACCTTGACCGGCTTGCCGGCGGGCGTTCCGTCCACCGCCACGGTGATGCGGACGAACGAACCGTCGCCGCCGAGGTCATTGGTCGGATCCGCGTCCCTGACCGCGTCGGGATCCACGGCCTCGATCAGCACGCTCCCTGTTTCTACCCTGGAATCGATGTACTTCGCTCTGAACGCGCAGCGGCGCCGCGCGACGAGGGCCGTGTCGTAAAACCCCCTCATGTCATCGAAGGACATCGACATGAGCTTCTCCATCATGTCCTGACAGGCATCCTGCGCCAACGAGGCATCGTTCGCCGCTTCATTGTGGATGCCCACCCTCAGGAGCATCCCCAAGATGCCGAGCATGGCCACCGCAAAGATGGCCATGGCGATCGCGGTTTCGAGCAAGGAAAGGCCCCGACGTCCGCACCGATCGGCTCGCAGGAGAATACGCATAACCTTTCCCTCTTGAGGGGGTGCGGGAACCCCGCCCCTTTACTAGTTCCGTCGGGGCCGGCGAGTGTCGGTGATACATATGGAATGGGCGCGCGCCCTACGACGAGGCCGAGACGTACGCCCGCAGTCCGCGCCGCCAGAGCCACAGCATCAGGAGGAACGCCGCCGCCGTCGCGCCCGCCATATGGGCCAGCACGGGCAGCGCGAGGTCTTCCAGCAGCGCCTGCGCGGGGAAGGACATGATCAGGGCGAAGGGCAGCAGCGACACGAGGATCCGTCGAACCCAGCCTCGGAACACCCCGTGGGGGCGCGTGGCGTACGGTTCCAGCGCGTAGAAGATCTCTCGCAGGCCGCCGCCGGTGTGCATCCAGAACGAGGGAATGAGGAAGAGCATGTGGAGCACGTAATAAAGAAACAGGCCCAGGAACAGCATCGCGATATAGAGCGTCACCGGCAGCGCGCCGAGCGGCTCGGGGAAGTGCGCCAGCGTCCACGCGAGCACGCCCAGCGCCATGAACAGGTTGACGAACGAGTTCGCCGCGAAGTCGCGCAAGCTCAGGAAGAACAGCGACGACACGGGGCGCACGAGATAATAGTCGAGGTCGCCCTTGTTGATCGTGATCGGCAGCCACCACAGGTTGTTCGAGAAGATGGTCATGTGCAACGCGTCGACGAAGAAGACGCCGCCGACGAAGACGAGGACCTGATCGTACCCCCAGCCGCCCAGGGAGGCCGTGTGGCGGTAGAGGACCCAGAAGAACGCAAGGTTGACGAAGTACCACAGCGCGTCCATGCCGATGCGGAAGAAGAAGTCCATCCGGAACTCCATCGCTCGGCTGAACGAGAACCGCACGAAGCACGCGTAGAGTCGCGCGTAACGGAGCATCAGATCCCCACTCCCGCATAGCGGCGATCTCCTCGCCGCCATACGGCGCGGCCGATCACGATCAGCGCCGTGCACCACAAGAGCCCCAGCGCGATTCCCTTCAGCCACTGATGCAGGTCCAGACGGCCGAGAAGCGCGTCGACGGGGAACGCAAAGAGCAGCGGGAACGGCAGCAGCGCCAGGGCGCGCTGCGCCCACTCGGGGAAGAGGGTCAACGGCACGAGCAACCCTCCCATCAAGTTCGCCAGGATACGGTGCGCCAGCATGAGGCTCCAGACGTTGTCCGCCCAGAACGCGATCGCCTGGATGGGCCAGACGAGCAGGAAATACAGAACGCTCGCCAGGACGCTCGCCCCCACGCCCATCGCGATCGACGCGCCCGTGATGCGCGCGCCCTCGGGCGTGCCCAGCGCCAGCGGGAACCACGCGCCCAGCAGGAAGAGCTGCAGCAGCGCCGGCACCAGCGTCCCGACGTTCTGGGCGTACTTGAAGACGGTGTACGAGGTCGGATACAGGAGGTAGCGCGTCAGCCCTCCCTCGTAGATGTCCTGCGCGATCGTCTGGTCCGCCTCCGTGCCGCGCACGACCCGTCCCAGGAGAATCACCGCCGCGTAATAGAGGATCATCCCTTGGAAGGTGAATCCCCCGATCGTGGGGCGCCCCGAGCCGTGGAACAGCGCCAAGACGATGAAGTACGCGACTCCCAGCTGCGCCAGGAATCCGCCGATCGAGGAGAGCCAGAAGTCGACGCGATAGCTCATCCGTTTGCGCGCCTCGACGCCGCACACGTGCCAGAAGAGACGCGGCGTCACGTCCGGACCTCCTGTCGCGCGCGCTGGATGCGCTCGATGATCGTGCCGATGTCGATCTCTTCGATGGCGATGTCGGCGACGGGGTAGCGTCGCAGGAGCTCCGCGGCGACCTCGGCCACGCGGGCGCGCTCGACGCGCAGGCGGATCGTGACGTCGTTGCACAGTTCGATCTGGCCGAGTCGCTCGACGTCGGAGGACACGGGGGCGCCGTTTTCCGTCCTGGCCAGGTGGGCGGTGACCACCTTGTGTTCGGCGTACGTCCGCACGACCTTCTCGAGGCTGCCGTCGAAGACGAGCTCGCCTTCGCGCAGGATGAGGATGCGCCGGCAGAGTCGCTCGATGTCTTCCATGTAGTGGCTCGTCACGATCATGGCCGGGCGGTGCTCTTCGCGGTAGCGCAGGATGAAGTCGCGGATGGCGCGCTGGGCGGTGAGGTCGAGGCCGATGGTAGGTTCGTCGAGGTAAACGACGCGCGGCCGGTGCAGGAGGGCCGCGATGAGCTCCATCTTCATGCGTTCGCCGAGGGAGAGCCGGCGGATTTGGATGTTGAGGAGGGTGCGGACTTCGAGCAGCGTGGCCAGCTCGTCGAGGGCGGCGCGGTAGCGGTCTTGGGGAATCTGGTAGATCTCTTTGAGGAGAAGGAAGCAGTCTTCCGCGGGGAGGTCCCACCAGAGTTGCGCCTTCTGGCCCATGATGAGGGCGATTTGCCGGCGGAAGCGATTGTCGCGTTCCCAGGGGCGGAAGCCGAGGACGCGGGCGTCGCCGGCGGTCGGATAGATGATGCCGGCGAGCATCTTGACGAGGGTGGTCTTGCCGGCGCCGTTGGCGCCCACGAGCCCGACGATCTCGCCTTCGTCGACGTGGAAGCGGACGTCGCGGACGGCGGGCTTGGTCACGACCTGTCGGCGGAAGAGCGCCTTGAGGGAGCCCTTGAGGCCGGGCTCCTTTGCATGGACGGAGAAGGTCTTGCCGAGGTTTTCGACGTCGATCATGGCTCGATGGACGGGGGATTATAGCGTGGGGGGCACCGGGTCGTAGGGCATTTCTTGGAGGCTGTCGGTGAGCCGCTTGGTCTCTGCGGTCACGAAAAGTTTTCCACCCTAATTCAATCTTGAATGTGGTACAGTACTGCTGTCGGGGCGCCATGACGGTGGAACGCCCCGATGAAGGTGGGCAAAGAGGCCGGCTCCGGATGGGGCCGGCTTCTTCTTTTTCGGACCGCTTAGACCCGCTTGAGGTCGCGCAGGAACTGCAGGTTCTCCGAGATCTCATCCGTCACCAGGCGCGCGACTTCCGCCGTCGACCCGTAGGCGTTCCAGTCGAGCGTCAGCACGCGCGTCCACCGGTTCATCTCGGAGGCGTACTGTTCGTATCCGTCGGCGAGGCGCTCGAGGTACTCCAGCGTGATTCCTTGTTCCATGGAGCGCCCGCGCTTGGCGATCCGCTGCATCGCGCGCTCGGGCTCGACGCGCAGGTACAGGATGACGTCCGGATACACGAGGAACCGCTTCATGATGTTGAAGTGGCTGATGTAGGTGGCGTAGTCGCGTTCATCGATGAGGCCCGCGTCGCGGAGCATTCGGGCGAAGATGGTGTCCTCGTAGATGGTACGATCCTGGACGGCGCCTTCACCGCACCACACGAGTTGCTGGTGCTGCTCGAAGCGCTTGGCCAGCAAGTACAGCTGCATCATGGCGCCCCAGCGTTTCATGTCCTGGTAGAAGTCCGCCAGGTACGCGTTCTCGACCACCGGCTCGAAATAGGCCCGGCAGCCGAAGTGCTCCGCCAACTGCGTCGTCAGCGTGGTCTTTCCCGCCCCAATGATCCCAGAAATCCCGATGAACATGGTCCCTCCCTTCCACCGATTGTGGATTTGGAGCGGATGATACACTATCCGTGGGGTTTGGCCAGGAAAAAAGTGAGTTCGCCGCAAGGAAAAGGGGCATGGTTCATACCGAGGTAACATGAGAAACTCGGGGGGGGGGGCGCTCTATCTCCGACGGCTGACCGACGCCACCGGGTGCCGCACACCCCCCAGTCTCTCTGATGGTATTTGCAAGATGCAAATATACCGGAACCGTGCAGAGCACGCTTGAGGAAAAAGATATCGAATTCTGAACCTTGCGTTTGCATTTTGCAGTTACATATAATAGGGGCAACCGAAGGAGCCTGTGTGAGAGTGCAGAGCATCCGGAAAGCGCGCGCGATGGGTCGGATGACCGACGGCACGACCCTCGTGGAGGTCATGATTGCGGCGGCCATCCTGGCCGTCCTCCTGGTCGCCTTCTTGAGCATCATGTACAGCGCGTCGAACCTTACCGCTTCGCAGCGCGAGGCTTCGTTGGCCGCGTACGATTTGCAGTCGGCGGTGGAGGACACGTTGGCGATTCCGTTCGACTCGCTTGCGACGAGATTCCCGGACGGGTCCACCCTGACGGCGTACAACGACGCGAGTCTGCTCGACGAGCGGATCGGCGTTCAGTATCTCGAGAGCACGTCCGACGCCGTTACGTATCGACTGACGATCCAGTTCACGAACGCCAAGGGGTTCAGCCAGCGGGATTCGATCGTGATGAGAAGGGCGAGGTGAGAGATGCGCCGACGCTCGAGGGGAATGAGCTTTCTGGAGATGGCGATCGTTACGGCGATCCTGGCCGCGGTGCTGGGGGCGATTTACGCCCTTCTGGCGGCCACGATCAAGGGGGATGACGGCCTCAAGGCGCGCGTCGAGATGCAGATCGACGCCGCTCGGACGCTCCACGAGATCACCTCCCAATTGAAGCAATCCGGCCCGACGGATCTGGACAACGACGGAACGGCCGATCTGCCGTACGCGTTTGAGGACGGAGCGGCGGCTGGGGGCTTCGCTTGGCTGGCTCACTCCTCGCCCGTTCACGCGGCGGCGCCGGGCGAGCCGGATTTCGGCCCTAGCGCGGAGATCGCTTACAAGCTGACGGAGAACGTCAACGGCTTCCCGACGGACCCCGCCACCGGGCGCATCAACTGGTCGGCGGACACTTTCGCGATCGTCGTCGTCCCGGACGCCGGCGGAGTGAACGAGGTACGGATCCGCCGTTACGATGCCGCGAACACATTGATCTCGGACCGGCGGGTCGGAAGCTATGTCGAGCGTATGAGCATCGAGACCCAGGCGACGACGCCGACCTTGGGTCCCAACGAGGTGCGTGTCACGCTCTGGTTCCGCAGGCCGGACGCGAATCAGAAGGTCCAGCAATACCGCAGCTCCGCTACGCTGAACTACCGGTGTATCGAGTAGGAGGATCGGATATGTCGCCGCGCAGATCAGGCGAACGAGGAGTCTCGCTCGTCGCGATGGCCGTCGTGGCCCTCTTGATGGGGGGCATTGCCCTGGCGTTCCTGGAGCTGAGTCTCGTCGGAAACCGCACGACCGACCTCGCCCGCAACGGGATGAAGGCGACCTATCTGGCTGAGGCGGGATGCGAGGAGGGCGCGCGTCAGATTCGGGCGGCGGTGACGAACCATTCGCCCATCCCCGTCAACGGTACGATCGCGATCGACGGCCGCGATGTCGCGTACGCGATCGAATCGTTCGGCACGAGCTGGAGCACGCCGGATGCATCCGGCCTCAGCGGTTTACACCAGCAATACCGGATCACGGGCGAGGTGCGTTACGACGGCGCGTTGGGCCGCGTCGTTCGAGTCGTGGATTTCAATCAAGTCCCGGTCTTCCAGTTCCTGGCGTTCTACGACGGGGATCTTGAGATTCAGCCCGGGCCTCGGGCTACGCTGCGAGGTCGGATCCACACGAACGGCAACATGCACCTCGGATCGAACGACATGCTGACGGTCGAATCGGAGTACGTCAGGGCCGTCGGGGAGATGTATCGTCAGCGGAAGGATGCGCCGACACCGATGCCCGGCGGCGTTCAGGTTCAGGTGACCGGCGCGGCGCCCGGGACGTACTCGAGTTGGGAGACGGCGTTCGACAGCGCGAACGCGACATGGACGCAGGAGGCGACGGGGCGATGGAACGGCACCGTCCAGAACGGCGCGATGGGCGTCTCCGTCAAGGAGCCTCCGGAGATCGCCTCGATCAACCCGGGGGGGTATTTCCATAAAGAAGCGGAGGCGAATGGGCTGGTGATCCACGATGCGCAGGTCCTTTACCAGGGACAGAACATCACGGGGAGGCTTTCGGCGCGCGCCGTGACGACCGAGGTGATTTATGACGCCCGAGAGGGGCGTCAGGTCACGGTGACGAAGGTCAACGTCGCGGAGTTGAACGCCAGCGGCTACTTCCCGCCGAACGGTTTGATGTACGTCTATCGTTCCGGAGCCGGCCCTGGCGACCCCCAGGGAGTCATGCTCACCAACGGAGCGACATTGGCCTCTGGATTGACGGTGGTGACAAGCGGTTCGGCCTACGTCCAAGGCGACTTCAACACGGGCGGAACGGACCCGACGGCCAAGAAACCGGCGGCCGTCATTGCGGATGCCGTCAATCTCCTCTCCAATGCGTGGGACGGCAGCAAGTCGAGAGTCAGTCGCTCCCTGCCGACGGCCTCGGATACGACCTACAACGTCGCCATGATCACGGGGAACCAGGACACGGTCTCGGGGGCCTATAACGGCGGATTCGAGAACCTGCCGCGGTTTCACGAGAACTGGAGCGGCCGAAGGGCGAGGATCCTGGGATCCTTCGTTTCCCTCTGGGAAAGCGAGAAGGCGACGGGGTTATGGCAGTACGGCGGCAACCGATATACTGCGCCCAACCGGGAATGGCAGTTCGACACCGACTTCAATGATCCGAACAAGCTGCCTCCCTTCACGCCGATGGTGACCAGCATCGAGCGGACGACGTATCAGGAGGGGTATCAGAACTGACCTGCGGTCCTGTCCGTCCGCCATCGCCGATGCATCCACAGCCACTGTTCCGGATGCTCGCGGATGCGCGCTTCGAGGATCGTCGTCCACCGTTGGCTGACTTCTTCGAGCGAGCCCGCCGTCGAAACGGGTCCGTCGAATCGCATGCGGTGGCTTCCGTCGGCCAGCCGGGCGGTCGTCAGCACGACGATCGGCGAATCGCACCGTTGCGCGTAAACGGAGGGGCCGGCCGCGACCGTCACGGGGCGACCGAAGAAGGTCGCGGGGAAGCCCCCGTTGCGCGGGTGCTGGTCCGCCGCGAACGCGACGGCGAGCCCGTCGCTCAGCAGGTGCTCCACCTCGTCGCGCGCGTGATTCTTCAGGACGATGCGCAGGTCGAAGAGTCGCTGCAACCCGTCCGTCGCCCATCGGAAGAGCCGCGTGTTGGTTTGCTTCTTCATGATGGCCGCCGCGCGGAAGCCCATCAGGCGCGGCAGGAGCGACAGGAGTGCGAACGATCCCATATGCGCCATTACGACCACGACGCCGCGCCCCCTTCGATAGGCGTCCATGAGGACGTTCGGATTCTCGAGGCGTATGGGGAAGTCCTTGCGGCGAAGGACATGGACGACGTCGGCCACGTGGCCGCCCACGTGCTCAAAGACCCCGAGCGCTACGGTTTCGGCTGAACCGCCGCGAAGGTCGTCGCCGTAGGCCATTCGCAAGTGTTTCAGCGTGCGGCGCCGGTGGGGCGCGTCGATCAGGTAGACGAGCCGGCCCAGCTCCCGACCCAGCCGGCGCGAAACATCGACAGGGATGGCCTGAAGTCCGGTCAGCACGGCTCGAACCGCGCCATATTGAATCAAGTCGAGGATGCTCCTATCATAGATGAGCTTCGCGCGGCGGACAAGCAAACGTGCGAGCGTGGAAAACGGCCGCCGGGGCGATTTCTTGCAACCTCCTTTGCCGCCGTGGATCAGGTACAGTATCAAGGAGGCCGGTCATGAGCGTGGTTGAACGAGTGACGGCAGGCACATTCGAAAGCGACGTTCTGAATTCGGATCGGCCCGTGCTGGTGGAGCTCTGCACGACGTGGTGTCCGTCGTGCCGGGTCGTGGAACCGCTTCTGGAGCGTCTGGCGGATGAGGTCCAGGGACGCGCCAAGGTGGTGAAGGTGAACGTCGAGGAAGAGGGCGAGTTGGCTTCGGCGTTCGGTATTCGGGCACGGTTCAATTCGGGCTTGTGCGAGGAAACAGAGGGGAGCAGAGCGCGCAGAGAGGAAACCGACACCAGGACGCAGAGGACCCTGAGAAGAGGCTCTGATGCTCGACAAGCCTGTCGCGACTGTTACCCGCATTTGAACCATGCCGGTATTCGGGCCGTGCCGACGCTGGTCCTCTTCCGCAAGGGCGAAGCCGTGGCGGGCGCCCAGGGAGCGGCGCCGATGGCGAAGCTGCGCGAGTTGATGGCGCAGGCGGCGTGAATGGGCAGGTTACGAATGAGATCACCTGCGAGGAGTGTGGCCATGACGCTGGTGTGGGTTCTCGGTGGGGTCGCGGTGTGGCTGGTCCTGCAACTCTGGGCGCTGCCCCGATTGGGTGTCCCGACGTGACTGTCGAAGGCCTGCTCGGTCGAGCGGAAACGGACGGAGGCTTCCGGCAACAAGGTCGTCTCGGAAGATTCCGACTTGTAAGGTCAGGATGGGGGATCCCCGAACAGCCGTGGCGGTTTCATTTCCGGCGCGCGTGCCAGAAGTACAGAAGCCCTAAGGGCAGGAGAAGGTCCAGCCCCACCGATCCGCACTTCCCCTTGTCTCCGCCGCCGCTTGGCAATGGAGGAGGGGGTGGGGGCGGCGTAGGGGGAGGCGGAGGCGGGCCGGGCGC
>JACPRB010000031.1 GCA_016190155.1 Planctomycetota bacterium | reverse complement strand
TCTTCCATGGCACCAAGCGCAACGAACCCCGATCGAAGATGTGATGCGTTTCCGGCCTCAACGGCACATGAAACGTGAGGACGTTGCTGGACCGATAGAGACTCTCCAGATCGACATACTCCACTCCCGTTGAACGCGCGAAATCGCCGTCCGGCCGGAGATCGAACGCCAGCACGCGGGTCGAGAACGCCTTCAGACGACGAATGACCTCGCGACCGATCCGGCCCGTCCCGATCACTCCCACCGTCTTGTCGGCCAGGTCGATCCCGCGGAGATTGTCGCGGGTGAAGTCGCCGTGTCCGCTCTGCTCGATGAGGGGACGGAAACGCCTCAGCAGCGCCAGGATCAACCCCAGCGTGTACTCCGCCACCGTGACGCTGCCGTAGTCGGGCACATAGTAGGCGGCTACGCCCCGCCGTTTGCACGCCTCCAAATCGATGTGCTCGAACCCGGTCGAACGCGTCAGCACGCAGCGCAGCGACGGAAAGTAACCGAGCGTCTCTTCATTGACGGGGTTGCTGACGAACACGGCGATCGCATCGGCATCCCGAACTCCCGCGGGAGCCGGCACGCTCGGATCCAGCCGCTCCTCCAGCAGATGGATGTCCCATCCCTTGGACGCCTTGAGCGCCTCGAAGGGCGCGCGCTCCCACTCCGACACGTTGAAGATCGCCAGTTTCATGATGGCTCATGGTTCATGGCTTGCGTAGCTTATCATTGCGCCGGCGACACCGCATCTGCTCTGTTCAAGATGTGAGGGAGCTGAATGCGGATCGCCTGAAGCAGTACTTGGAGCGGCTGTCGGGGCAACCGGTGCGCGTGCTCGGCGTCGCTCGCCTCGGCGAGGAACCCTCGCCAGGCGCCCTCAAAGGCTACGGCTACGGCGCGCCGTTGCGCGTGCATTTCGAGGCGGCGGGCGAACCCCGCTGCGCCGTCCTGGCGACGCTCAGCCCGACACCCTTCGGGCATGAGCACATGCACGATCGGGCCGCGATGCTGCTCTGGAGCCATTCGGCCTACAATCGCCTCCACCGTCATGTCCGCTCGCTCGACGTCGGCGCCTTCGACGACGAAGGCGCCCTGCTGAGCCTCGGCCGCGCGGAGGAGTTTTTCCTCCTGACCGAGTTCGTGGAGGGCCGAGGTTACTTCCAAGATCTGATGCGGCTGCGCGACAACGGCCGGACGACAAGCCTGGACGGCGCCCGCGCCGACGCGCTCTGCGACTACCTGGTCGAGATCCACCGGCGACGCGGCACGGAGCCCGGGTTGTACGTCCGCCGGATCCGCGAGCTCCTCGGACACGGCGAGTGCATCATGGGGCTCGCCGACAGCTATCCCCCGGCCCACGGCTTCATCACGCCGCAGATGCTCGAACAGATCGAGCACCGCTGTCTGGCATGGCGCTGGCGTCTGAAGGATCGCCCGCACCGCCTGAGTCAGGTGCACGGCGACTTCCACCCATGGAACATCCTGTTCCGGGAAGGCACCGACTTCTCCGTCCTGGACCGTTCCCGAGGCGAGTGGGGAGAGCCGGCCGACGACGTCACGTGCCTGACGATGAACTACCTCTTCTTCTCGCTGCAACGCAGCCGGCGGCTGGAAGGCGGCTTCGAACGGCTCTTCCGCCGGTTCTGGGATCGATATCTCGAAGCCACGGCCGACCGCGAAATCCTCGAAGTGGCCGCACCCTTCTTCGCCTTCCGCGGCCTCGTGTTGGCCAGCCCGATCTGGTACCCGAACCTGACCGAAGGCGTCCGGCAAGCGATCTTCCGATTCATCCAGAACGTGCTCGAGGTCCACCGGTTCGACCCATCACTCGTGAACGACTACTGCGGGGGATGACATGTTCGCGGTTTGGATCACGGGACGGCCCGCCTCGGGCAAGACCACGATCGCGGGCGCTCTGGTGCGCCGGCTGCATCGGCTCGGTCTCGAGCCCGAGGTGTTGGAGTCGGACGTCTTCCGGACCTTCCTGACCCCCCGGCCGACGTTCGGCGAAGAAGAGCGCGTCGCCTTCTATCGGGCGATGGCCCACGTTGGGGAACTGCTCACCCGTCACGGCGTGCCGGTGATCTTCGACGCCACGGCCAATCGTCGCGCATACCGGGACCTGGCCCGTCGCAAGATCCCGCGTTTCATCGAGGTGTTCGTCGACTGCCCCCTGGACCTCTGCGTCGCCCGCGATCCGAAAGGACTCTATCGCAAGGCGCAGGCGGGGGGCACGACGACGTTGCCGGGAGTCCAAGTCGACTACGAAGCGCCGGAGCGACCCGACGTGCATGTTCACAGCGATCGCGAAGACCCCGACGCGGCCGCCGGCCGAATCGTGGACCTCCTTGAGCAGATCGGATATGTGGCCCCGCCGCGCCGCCGCCGGCTGTGACGCCCTCAAGCCCTTTCGTGCATTCGGCGCATCCTGCGCCGAATCGGACTTCTTGCGGAAGCCTCACGATCGGCTCAGTGTCTCGAACTGCTCGGTCAACGCGCGCCGCTCTTGTTCGGAGAAGTACGAATCCGCGTCCTGGAAGATGAAGGTCTCTTCCTTCCAGAAATGATCGCGAAGCCATTCAATCGTGCGCCGCAGATGCGCCCCCAGCGCCGTCACCGTGGTGGCGTCGTTCTCGACGGCACTCAACAAGGCTCGCATCTCGTTCACGATGCGACCTTCGGAGCCATGCTCCCGCCTCAGGATGTCGAGCACTTCCGTGGGAGCCTGCACGCGGCCGGCCAACGCATGGAAGAAAATCTCCTCTTTGCGACGATGCGCCTCCAACCGCTGCGTCAGACGCGGCAGGACTTGCCGAAGCGCCTCGCGATCCGTCGGATCAAGGCACGCCTCGAGGTCTTTCACGATCCCCGACAGCTCGACGTGTTCTTCGACCAGAATGGCCGCCGGACTTCGCACACCTCACTTTATAGCAACAGTCGGATCGCACGTCAGCAAATTCGGCACGGTTCCTTCTGATCCACGCCGGAAAATCGCCTGATCCTGGTCATCTTCTTGGCAGGGCGAGAACGCAAGAACGAGTAAACGGATGAACGGGTGAACGCTGACCGGGGGCTTTTTACAGGCGACCGCGAATTTTTCCTCTATATCAAAAACTGTGAACCGGCCTGCTCCGGAAGATCCGCATGGCACCAGCTTTGCTTTCTTCCTGGTGGCGGAATCCGTGGGTGACCGGGAGCATTCGTGAGACGCAGGCTATTACTCATTGACGACGAGCCCAACACGAGAACGGTCTACACGGACATCCTGACCACCGAAGGATACGACGTCACCGTCGTGCCGGATCGTCAAGAGGCGCTCGCCGCGATCGACCGGCAGCGACCCGACGTAATCGTGCTCGACGCGGACAGCGGGGCTGGGGCGCCCGAGGTAGCCGGGTATCTTGCACCATGGGAGATCCCGATCGTCATGATCGCCCCCCTCACTCCGTCACGGATGCTCGGTCCCATCCGCGGCATCCGACGGATAATCTACAAACCGTGTCGGCCGAGAACGCTGCTCGAAGGGATTGAAGATGTCCTCCGCTACAGACGCTGAACGCCCGGATGCGCCCAGCGGTTCCGCCCGCCCCGAGCGGTTCACGACGGTGCGCGAGTTTCTTCATGCCCTGGGACAGCGCTTCACGTACAACCCTCGACGAAATGCCTATGCCTTGTTCGGCTTTCTGTGGGGTCTGCCGGTCCCCGTCTTCTCCGTCGGGATCGACCAATGGGCGTCCGGCCAGGCGACCCAGCACCCCATTCATATCGCGTTCCTGATGCACCCCCTCCTCTTCGCCGTGATCTTCGGCGCCATGGGGACGGTCCGTCACCGCAAGGACCTCCAGATCCACCATCTCGTCGAGGAGCTCAAGCGCCACGCCCAGGAACTGGGACTGGCCAACGAGCGCCTGACGGAGCTCGATCGAATGAAGGCCCAGTTCATGGCCAACGTCACGCACGAACTCAAGACGCCCCTGGTGGCGATCCGCGGCTACAACGAGTCCATCCTCGAGGAGCGCTTCGGGCCGCTCACCGACAAACAGCGCCAAGGCCTCGGCATCGCCGTACGCAACGTCGACCGCCTGCAGAAGCTCATCGAGGAATTGCTCGAATTCGAGCGGATCGACTCCGGCGATTTCAAGCTGCAGATCGCGGATTTCGACCTCGTCCCGCTCGTCCAATCCGCCCTGGAGAATTTCCGGCCGCAAGTCGACGAGAAGAAGCTCGCGACCGAGCTTCATCTCCCGGAGAAGCTCGAGGTCCGCGCGGACCGGGAGAAGATCGCCCACGTCCTCCAGAACCTGATCTCCAATGCGGTCAAGTTCTCGCCGGACGGTTCGGCGATCGGAGTGACGGCCTCCACGGATGCCTCTCTGGGCCGGGCATCGCTCACCGTGTGGGATCGCGGGCCGGGCATCCCGTCGGCGGCGCAGAAGTTCCTCTTTACTCGATTCTGGCAGGCGGACGGATCCTCCCGCCGCAAACATGGCGGGACGGGCTTGGGTCTGGCGATCTGCAAAGGCATCCTGGACGCCCATCGCGCCCCCATTCAGGTCGTGTCTTCGGAAGGCAACGGTACGAAAGTCCATTTTTCTCTCACCCTGGCGAAGGAGTGTCCTCATGACCGAGAAGCCGCTCATTCTCATCGTGGACGATGAAGCCGATCCGCGCGTGTTCCTGTACGAGCTGCTCGACAGCGAGGGATACCGGGTAGCCACCTGCGAGAATGGATTTGAGGCGCTCGGGTTCGTCTCGCGCAACAAGCCGGCGCTCGTCATCGCGGACATGCGCATGCCGTCCATCGACGGTCTGGAGCTGCTCTCGAAGGTCAAGTACATGGCCCCCGGCACGCGCGTGATCATCTACACCGCCTACGGGAACTGGCCCATGTTCCTGGAAGTCCTCGAGAAGGGAGGCGCGGACTTGATCCCGAAAGGCGCCTCCAATGCGGAGATCCTGCACGTCGTCCGGCGCGTCCTGGAGGAGGTGCCCCATGAACAAGGTTAGGCGACCGACCAAGGAGGAGGCGCTTGCGGATTCCCTCGCGGGCGTCATCGGCTACTTGCGTGCGCGCCAGTACGAAGGGGTTCGAGACGAGCTCTGGAAGATCCTGTTGCACGCGTCCGACCGATTCGTGAACAACCTGGCCGAGCACCTGAAGGATGAAGAAGCCCAGATCTTCCCGGCGCTCTGCTCGGTTGCTCCCGAGTTCGGCACCCAGCTCGAGGCCCTCAAGAGCGAGCACGCCGGCCTGGCCGACGGGGCCCGCGATCTGGCCATGCGCATCGGAGAAGGCGACAGCACGCAGGCGCTGGAGACGGCCCGCGGCCTCCTGACGCAGCTTATGGAGCACATGCGGCGGGAGGACGGCGTGATCACCGCCATTCTCAAGTCGCGAAACGCCTCCGCTCTGCGGCGGCTGGCGAAGCTCCTGCCGTCTTCGCGCGGCGGAGCCCCCGTCCCCAGCAAGCCCAGACACGCGGCTCATGGAGGGAAACGATGAAGATCCTCGCCATCGACGACGAGAAGGACACGCTCGCTTTCATGCGCGATCTGCTCACCCAGGCGGGACATCAGGTCGCAACCGCCTCAAGCGCGGTTTCGGGTCTCCTCCTGGCGCGCGTGGACCCTCCGGACTTGGTCTTCCTCGATATCATGATGCCAGGAATCGACGGACACCAGCTGGCACAGTCGCTGGCGGGGTCGTGGGACACGTTCGACATCCCCATCGTCATCCTCTCCTGCCGATCCGACCGGGAAAGCAAGGCCTGGGCGAAGCTGAACGGCTGCGTCCGGTACCTGGAGAAGCCGGCGAGCCCGTCGGAGATCCTGAAAGTGGTCCGCGAGGTGGAACGCGAGCGCGAAAACAAGCCTCCGGGAGACTGGAAACGAACGTCCTGCCCGCATCCGTGGGAATGACCGTTCTGTCGTTCGCCGGTTCGTCGGTTCTCCCGTTCACCCGCTCGAGAACCCCGCACCGGCGTCCAGCTTCCCGAACGAATGAACGTGCGAACCGATGAACAGATGAACGTTTCCCTACCGGCGAACCGCCAGCGGACGAGGGCTGGAGCGCAGGACCATCACGGGACGATCCGCTCCCGTCAACACCCCCTCCGTCACGCTGCCCATGATGAGGCGGTCCAACCCTGTTCGTCCATGCGTCGCCATCGCGATCATGTCGATGTCCAACGCCTTGGCTTGACGCAGGATCGCTTCGATCGGCTGTCCGCGCACGACGACCGATCGCGCGTCCATCCCTCGTCGTCTAAGCTCCTGAGCCGTCTCTCGCAAGTCCCGCGCCATGCTGTTCTCCGAATCGGCGGCCCCCTCCTCGGACACGACGTGTAGAAGGACGACCTCGAGGGGAGTTCCCGCCGCCATGGTGCTCACCACATCGAGCATCCGTTGCGATCGGTCGGAACCATCCACGGGAACCAGAACGCGCTTCATGGGCCGCGCGGGCGCCGATGCTCCCGGCCGCACCAACAGCACCGGCACGGGACTGGCGCGCAACACATCCCGGGCGACGCTCCCCAACAGCAGGCGCTTCACGCCTTGCCGCCCATGGGTGGCCATGGCGATCAAGCCCACATTCAGCGCCAGCGAGACCTTCACGATCCGCTCCGATGGCTCGCCCGCGTCCACGAACACGCGCACGGACATGTTCCTCAATTTCCTGGCCGTTCGAGCCAGATACCGTTCGGCCTGCTCCGGAAGGGCCAGCACCGAACTCAGCTCCGATCCCGCCGACAAGCTCACTTGAGGAATGACGTGCACAAGGAAGACCTCGGCCTTCCGGGGCGCGACGCGCTGCACCTCCGCCAGAACAATCTCACTCTCCGGCCGCGTGTCCAAAGGAACCAGGATCCGTCCGAACATGGCAGCCCCCTCGATGATCGCCTGATTCATAGAAGCGAAGAGGCAGGCGCGACTGCAAGATGCCCGTTCTTCCCGTTCAACGGTTCATCGGTTCCTCCGTTCATCGGTTCACTCGTTCGACCATTCAACCGGTGCCCTGTGCTCAAGGAGCTGCTGCGCAGAAGGGAGGGAATGCCTCTTCAGGAAATGCCCCTTGGCTCAATACGGTTATCGCGATCTACGGAAAGTGTGCCCGGCGGCTCGAAGGTGGCCCTTCAACGGGGCCGACCTTTCCCTAGCGCAAAGCCGATTCCCGCCAATACCAGCACGGCGGCTTCCAGCTCATTGTATAGGACGTCGGAACACCTCGCGGGCTGTCGCCATCCGCCGCAACGATTCTTCACCGAGCACGCCGAGCGGCAATCTCACCTTCTTCCCTTCGAAGCGCCTCCTCCAAATCATCTGCGTCATCTGGTGTTGAGTCTTCCTCAGCGTCCTTTGGCGCATCTTGAAATCTTCGACACGATTCGCTTCGCGCATGCGGATCATGCCGGCGGGCTACTTCAATCGATTAACGCATTCTTCCAGAATCTTCTCAGCCCACGCCTTCTCCACGGCCGCCAGGCGCGGCGCAATCTCCTCGCCAAAAACCTCTTTAGCAGCCACACAGAGACGGGCGTTCGTGATGACCCCCGGTGTCTCCGCCACGCGCTTGACCCATTCAGAAACGGCGGAGAAACCAAACCGAATCTCAAGATCGAGAAAGATACTCAGCGAAAGACCGTACGAATGCGAACCTGTGTCGTACCAGTCCGGATCCTGCGCCGGACTCGTCGGATCAGGCGGTGACGAGAGGGCCTCGCAGAGCCCCTGC
>JACPRB010000297.1 GCA_016190155.1 Planctomycetota bacterium | reverse complement strand
GCGACGGCGCAGTCGTCAAAATCCTTCAGGAACCGATCCAACGCGGAACGCAACGACAGCAGTTGCTCGGCCTGCATGAAAACCCCCTCTCCAATGCCTCTCTCTCTTGTTTATCGGCACTTGGACCGGGTAACTGCAGGATTTTCTATCGCTGTAGGACTAAGCGACGGCGCGAACCGGCGGATCTCGCGCTCCCAGTTGCCGATGACGGACGTGGGGCACACGACGAGCCAGGGTTTCTCCTTCTCGTGCAGCGCAAGCGCGATGAACTGGATCGTCTTGCCCAGTCCCATATCGTCGGCCAGGCACGCGCCCAGTCCCCACTTCGACAGGTCCGCCTGCCAGTCCAGGCCGCGCTTCTGGTACGGCCGCAGCTCGCCGCGGAACAGGCGCGGGATGGGCACTTCCTCGATGCGGTCCGCCGTGTGCAGCACGGCGTCGAGCATGTCGCGGATCCAGCCCGCGGCCTCCACGCCGGAGATCGGCATTCCCCCGATCTGCTCCAGCGAGAGCGCCTCACCCAGCGTCAGCGGCCGGATCTGCATCTGCTGAAGGGCCTTCATCGTGCTCTCGATGAGCTCCGGCTGCAGTTCCACCCACTGTCCGTGCGCCTGCACCAGAGGCTGGCGCAGGGAGGCCAGCTGCTCGAATTCCTCCTTCGAGAGCGTCACGCCGCCGATGGCGACCTTCCAATCGAACTGCACCAGCGTGGCCAGCCCGAGGAAGCCGGCTTTGACGTGGGGGGCGGCCTCGACCTTGAGCATGATCGACGGCGGGGCGCCGGCGGCGCCCTTCCACCAGGAGGGCAGCTCCACGTGGAAGCCGCATTCGGACAACAGCGGTGCCGCCTCGCGCATGAAGCGATGCGCCTCCTCCGGGTTCAGCGCCGCCCACTCCGGATTGCGGGTGCGCAGGGCCTTGTCCAGTGGCGGGAAGAGGGAGCCCGCCTTCCCGAGGTCCGCCAGCAGGCGGTGCTGGGGGTTTTCGCCGCGCTTGGGCACCAGATGGGGCTGGCGCCAGACGGTGGAGGCGGGCACGGCCACGTTGGGGTCGTCCGCCGCCACGAGGTGGAACGTGACCAGCCACGCCCGGCCGTTCCGCTGCGGCTCGTTGAGCTTGAACAGTGACCGCCAGGTGGCGGCCCCCGGGGGAGCCAGCGCCGCCACTGCTCGATGTGCATCTTGCAGCGGGCCTCCGGCAACTCGATCGCCGCCCGGCGAAGGAGCGACGCCTCCTCGCCCGTCAGGCCCTCGTCCAGCGAGGCGTGGACGATGCTGTCGACGACCTCGCGGAGGAAGTCGTCCATGATTTGCGTAGGGGAGCGGTCGGGTTCGGCCGCGCGGCAGACGCCGGGCATGTCGCGCGCAAGGTCGGCGATCCGTTCGCGATCTTCCAGGGCTGGCCGCCAGCGGATCCGCACCTTCTCCACCTCCTGCTCGAAGGAGGGGATGAAATGCTGCGTGGCGACGAATTCCAGGGCCAGGCGGGCGGCGGCCGCCCAGAACTTGAGATCCGCGGAGACGTTTCCGTTGAGCCGGGCGAGCCACGTGATGGCCGCATCGGGTGGGAGCGCCAGCCCCCGGACGCGCCACGCGCGCAGGCGGGGCGAACCTGCACCCTCCTCTGTGCCGCCGTTGCGCGACAGCATCGGTGTAGACGGGACGGGTCCGTGCGCGCCGGTCGGTAGGACCAGTTCCAAATCGCCTGGTTGGCCGTCGGGCACGACCCTCGCCAGCTCCGTATGCGAAGCGTCAAAGGGCGGCTGTTTCGACTCCGAAGACTCCGCCCACGCGAAGAACGGCCCGTCGACCTTCCAGAGCCCGTGAAGAACGAGCATCCTGCTCCGGAAACTCCGGTCGGGTTTACTACTGCTCTCCCGTACCATTTCTTTTATCAGACCAGGGCCGTGGGTGTAAGCAAAGAAAGCATGCGATCGGCATGACCAACAGACAGGAGGTGAGGCAATATTATTCGGTGGAGCTTTGAGGCGTCAAATGGGGCATCAAGAACGCCGGTTATAATGATTCGAGGCGCTGAGGAGGTCCCGCTTGCCGAGCGCTGAGACGAGCATGGGCGGACACGCGGAGTCGTTTCCAGAGACGGTCTGGTCGACCGTCCTGTCGGACAGTCGGGATTCGGCCGAGCGGATGACCGCTTTGAACAGACTCTTCACGGCGTACTGGCGACCCGTCTACAAGTGCATCCGCCTCACGCGTCGATGCTCGATCGAGGACGCGAAGGATCTCGCCCAGGCGTTCTTCTGCCACATCCTGGAGGGGGACGCCGTCTCGCGCTACCAGTCGGAGAAGGGACGCTTTCGCCACTTCCTCAAGGGAGCGTTGAGGAAGTTCCTGGCGGAGGCGGATCGCGAGAAGCTCGCCCAGAAGCGCGGAGGGGGACGGCCCGTCCTGAGTCTGGACATGCAGGACA
The DNA here is from genome assembly GCA_016190155.1 of Planctomycetota bacterium. Taxonomy (GTDB): domain Bacteria; phylum Planctomycetota; class MHYJ01; order MHYJ01; family JACPRB01; genus JACPRB01. The sequence goes on along the minus strand of JACPRB010000297.1, from coordinate 6,862 downwards.
CGCGCGACGCGCCCGCCGACGAGAACCAGCCGAGTCCGGAGGCGCTGTTCGACCTGCAATGGGCGCGGGAAGTGCTTTCTCACGGAGTGGTCCGGTTGAAACGCTCCTTGGAGGAGGCCGGAAAGGATCTCTATTGTCGCGTCTACGAGGAGTACGAGCTGGCGCGACGCGCGGATCAAACGCCGACGTACGCGCAGGTGGCGGAGAAGCTGCATCTCTCCGAGCACGACGTGAAGAACTACCTCGACTTCGCCCGCGCCCGTCTCCATGAGATCGTCGTGGAGATTATTTCGCAGACGGTCGCTCTCCGAGACGACGTGTCCCGGGAGGCCGACGAGTTGCTCTTCGGAGGACCTCATGCCGGAAGGCACGCGCCCTGAGCCGGAAGCGCTTCCGGAAGGCGTCTTGGAGCAAGTGCGCGCCGGGATCGCGTCATGGCGGGCGCAGCGCCTCGGACAGCTGGCGATCGCGAAAGGGCTGATCACCGAGGCACAGTGGAAGGAGTGCGCCGACGACGACGCGGAGACGATCTGTCGGGCTCTCTCCTCTCGCGGCCTGATTCCTCGGGCGGAGCTCCAGGAGCTTCTTCTGGAGTTGTGGGATCGCGACGCGGCGCTGATCGGGCGCCGCTACGAGATCGTCGCCAAGCTGGGGGACGGCAGCGCCGGCGAGGTCTACGAGGCCTGGGACCGGCGACTCGGCCGCAAGGTGGCCGTGAAGCTCATGAAGCCCGCGGCCAATGCCGACGCGGCGCGGCGCGAGCGGTTCAGGCGCGAGGCGGCGGCGGCCGCCCGTCTGTCGCATCCCAATCTGGTGCAGGTGTTCGACGCGGACGAGGCCGGCGCCCGCATGTACATCGTGATGGAACTCGTGCGGGGCGAGCCGTTCTCGCGCACGCTCCGCAGGCGGAGCGTGCCGATCGAGTCGCTCGTGGGGATCGTGGAAGCCGTGGCGCACGGCGTGCAGCACGCGCACGAGCGCGGCATCGTTCATCGGGACCTGAAACCGGGAAACATCATCGTAGAAGAGAGCGGGCGGCCCAAGGTGGTCGATTTCGGGCTGGCCCGCCTGACGGACACGGATTCCACCTTGACGCGCACGGGAGCCGCAATGGGAACGCCGCTCTATATGGCGCCGGAGCAGGCGGAGGGAAACATTCGCGACATCGGCCCGCGAACGGACGTGTATGCCCTGGGCGCCATCCTCTACGAGGTCTTGACCGGACGATGCCCGCACGTGGCGGAGACGCCGGCCCAGGTCTACCGGAGGATCTCCGAAGAGGAGCCTCTCGCGCCGCGGAAGATCAACGCCGACGTGCTTCCTGCGTGGGAGACGATCTGTCTGAAGGCCTTGGAGAAGTCGCCGGCTCGACGCTACGCGACGGCGGGGGAGTTCGCGGAGGATCTGCGGCGATGTAGTGCCGGCGAGCCCATTCTCGCGCGACCCCCGCATCGACTGGACAAGTTGCTGAGATCCTTTCGCCGAAACGCCGCACGGGTGATGGTTGCGACGATCCTTCTGGCGGCCGGAGTCACGGCGATCGCGTGGATCCGAGAGAAGGACCGTCGGGTCCGAGAGTACGCACGGCTCTACGACACCGGCGTCGAGGAGTGGAACGGAGCCCTGACGCTCCTGCGAGGCGGTTCAAGCAACCCATCCGAGATTCAAGCGATCCTGGATCGCTGTGTGCGCCGGTTCGAGGACGCGGCTCGAGTCATGCCCGACCGGCCCGACCCCTGGCTCATGATCGGTCGTTGCCGGCTGCTTCGGGGCGAGGAGGACCCGGCGCTTCGGGCGTGGGAGGAGGCCTTGCGTCGGGACGCGCGATGTTCGCCCGTCCGGCTCGATAGGGGGATGCATTACCTGGCCAAGCGCCGGCGGCTTCCGTTGCCCGCCGCGGTGCGGATCAGCGCGGGCCAGGCGAGATTTGCTCCGCGAGATCCGGAGTCGCCGGAGGAGATCGAATGGTTGCGCAAGGGTCGGGAAGAGATCGAGGAGGCGCGCCGCGGCACTGGCCTGAGCGCCGCCGATGAACGTCACCTGGAGGGGATCCTGGCGTTCTGCGAGGCTCGCTATGCGGACGCCATCGAGGACCTCCGACAGTACGCGGCGGAGAAGGTTTGGGACGCCGGGGCGTGGGCGCTTCTGGCGTACGCGGAATACGGCGTGAAGGACTTCGCCGCGGCCGAAGAGCACCTCGGCCGCGCGCTTCGGCTCTCTCGCACCCCGGACTGGCTGCGGGCTCGCGGGGATGCTCGCATCTGCGTGGGAAGGGCGAAGGAGGCGCTCGACGATTACGAGGCGTGCCTGAAGTTGAGTCCGGACGACCGCGACGCGCAGTGCAATCGAGGGTTGGCGCTGCGCGCCCTCGGCCGGCTGGAGGAGGCGGAGCGGGCGCTGGATGCGGTGATCCAGCGATGGGATCGGTTCGCCCGCGCCTACAACGGCAGGGGCCTGGTTCGCCTGGACCGGCGGGATCTGGAGGGCGCGGGCGATGACTTCCGCCAGGCGATCTTTCTCAACCCCTCCACCAACGTGGAACACTACAACAATCTGGGGATCGTCTTGATGCTTCAGGGGCGGTCCGATGAAGCCGTCGAGGAGTTCGACACCGTGCTGCAGCTGGATCCGGATTTCGTGGAGGCCAGACTCAACCGGGCGCGCGCCAGGGGCGATCTGGATGGCGCGCTCGAGGATTGCGCGGCGTACTCGCGCCGGGCGCCGGGAGATCCGGAGTCGTACCTGCTGGCCGCTGGGCTCCTGCAGGCGGCCGGCCGCGCCGACAAAGCACGGGGCGTGTTGGGGGAGGCGCTGCGCGCGGTGACGGATGACGCGTCCAGGGAGCGGATCGAAGCGGCGCTTCGCCGATTGTCCGGGGAAAAGTGAGGCTCACTCGGACGCCGACGCGACTCGGGCGAGGAAGAAGTCATCCACCCAAATGGTCGTGTGATAATCGCTCGCCGGAAGATCCACCGCGAGGTATGCCCAACCCTTGTCGTTGGGGCTCGTCTCGATGAGGCGGGCCATGCGCCATCGATCTTCGAATTTCGCCCGCGCAGCCGCGGCGGGCGGTCTGGGGCCTTGCGTCATGGCCAGGGAGGGCTGAATCGGATCGACGCCTTCCAGATGGCTCTTGGCGCGGACGTACGCCTGCAAGAAGTATCGCTCCCCTTTGACGTAGGGTACGCATTGGTCGAGGACCCAGTACCTCGTGGGCCGGGGAAGCGCGCCGATCTTGCGGCTGTCGAGCTCTATGCGCAGGCTTTTCTTTCCAGAATGCGAGACGGCGTCGTCGATCGAGAGGACATCGCGGCAGTCGGCGTTTTCAAGCGCATCCGTGCTCCATGGAGCCATTCCCTGCTCGAAGCCCGGATTGCGCAGGAGGTTCAGGCGTTCGCGTTCCGCGTCCAGCTCCCCTGAGCTCTTGTCGGGCTTCGTGGGCGGTCCCTTGGAATCGACGCTGCTTCGCTGGCCGGGACCGACGGTGACGCTGGCGGAACCCAGCGAGCCCACGAGCTTCACCTCGCCGTCGGACACGGTGACGGTGCTCTTGCTTTTCGTCACCTCGATCAGGTAGTAGACGCCCTCTCCTTCCGCGCGGGCGTGGGGCGTCTCGACGGTGGTCTTGACGCCGTAGGCTTCGAGCGCCATCCGTCCCTCGTGCAGCCGCAGGGTCAATCGATCCCCGGACTGCTCCAGCGACAGGCCGGAGTCCGCAGCCACCGTAAGTCCTTTGAGGCTCACGAGGGTGTCGCGCTCCACGATGAAGAGGGCGTATTCTCCGGCCGGCGTTCCGATGCGGTCATGAGGCGCGATCCCAATGGACGTCTTGATCCTCTCCGGCTTCTTGGCCGTGGCGCGCCAAACGCAGAGCGGGCCGGACATGGGGGCTATGATGGGCAAGTCGTCGGCTTTCGTGGGCTGGGGCGGCTTGTCCTGGGCCGGCGCGTCGCCCAGGAGCGACAGAAAGCAAATGGCGGACAGAAAACGCTGCATCGGGACTACCGCTTGCGATTATCTCACATTGGTGGACGGCGCCAGCAGGAGATTCGCATCGTGCCAGAGGAGCGGGGGGACTCCGTACAGCTCCACGTGCGCGCGCCCTTGGTGGGTGATGTCCAGGCGCCAAAGTCCTGGGACCGGATTCTCGATGATCCACTCTCCGCTGGCGCCGTCCTGGAAAGGCATGGCTTCATCGAGGACGACGGTGTCGGACGGATCGGCGAGGATGATGTTTCCGGCGCGGGTCGTCCATGTCGTCTTGTTGTATACGGCGAAGGCCGGCGTGTTCTCGGGGACGACGAAGTAACCGCTGACGCCTTCCGCGTGATCGAATGAATCCGCCGACAGCGCCGCCGGAGCGTCGATTCCTTCGAACTTGAACGTGCCCGAACAGCACCAGAAGGTCCAGAACTTGAGCTGGTACAAGCCGGGGCCGAACAAGGGAAGGGCGATCTGTTGAGGCGAGGTTGTCGGGGAGATCTGGGTGACCATTCCCTCGGGGCTGGTCCAGCTCAGCCTGGGGTAGGTGGTGGAGGAAGGGTCCTCCGCGCTTCCTGGGGAGGTTGCGGTGATGATGAGGGCGTTGCCCTGGCTGATGCGCGCCGCGTCGATCTTGATCAGCAACGTTCCGCGAACCAGGGTTCGCGCCACGGGTAGGACCGGTCGCTGAGCGTCGCCCAGCAGCGCGAGATCCAAATCATCCAGGTCGATGACGGGGACCTCGATCAGCGGCTCGTTGCTGAAGGCAGCCAGCGCCTGATTCATCCATTCCTGCGCCTGCTCCAGGGTGGGCGGTGACTGGGAGGAGTATCTGTTCCAGTACCTGGAAAGCCCTCCGTACTCGTAGGCGTAGAAATAATTCCAGAGCACGTTGGTGTCGACGAGGGAGCAAAGGAAGTCGGACCATTGCTGTTCCTGCGCGGGGTCCGTCGTGTCGTACGGCTCCTCGTAGACGGTCTGCCACTGGTATCGGAGGTAGTACTGTAGATGGCGGAGACGCTCGAGGATGTCCGGCTGCCCGACGGCCTCCTGCGCGGCTCGCGCTAGGTCGTTGAACGCCAACGCGAGGACGCGGCGTTTGGCGTAGTCCTGCGTGTAGTGCCGCTCGAAGTACCGTTTCATCGTGCCGCCGACGGGTCCGAAGGCCTTGTCGTAGAAGTCCTGCTTGATCTGCTCGACGCCGAGCGTCGGATCCCAGCAAAGCTTGGAATTGACGTAGTAGGTCAGGCCGCGCTGCGCCCAATACCCGCCCCCCTCGTCGTAGTACACCGTGCCGCCCAGTTCGTTGAGAAGGCGGATGTTGTTGATGTATTGCCGCAGGCCCTTTCCGTTGAGGAGCGTGTAGTCGTAGATCCCGACCTTGGCCCCGCGTTCCGCGAAGTGCTCCAGTCGGGTTCGGACGGGAAGCGCGGAGTAGTTGGTCGCCATCAGGACCAAGACGTTGTCCTCGAACCGTTCGACGTTCGGAAGTCCCGAGTGGGCGGAGTAGCTCAAGGTGCTCACGTATCGGCCGGGGAATTCCGCCTTGACGGCGCCGGCGACCTGGTTGGTGAAGGTGAAGACGGCATCGGTGATGGTCTGGCGGTCGGCCGCAAAGGGGCAGCCGCTCCAGTCCGCGTTATCCGCGGGTTCGACCGAGGTGGAGAGCCAGTCCGGGTTCCCGGCCAGACCGCTCCTGGCGAACTCGATTCCTTGCTGCACGACGTCAGGATTGGTCACGTCGATCTGGCTTCCGCATCCCCAATCGGGATTAGCCTGCAGCTCATCGTCGGTGACGATGTAGGGTCGATAGGTGTGTGCGGTGTTCACTTCGCCTCTGCCGGGCATCCTGTTGTACTTTTGCCAGGCCGCGAGTCGTTCTCCGTCTACGCGCCTGGGTTCCCAATAGAAGAGCCTTCTGTATTCGAAGGCGGGTTCGTGCACCTCGTCGAAGTCGAGGGTCGCGAGTGATTTCGGGCGGACGTGCCAGGCGGGATTCTTGAAGAACCAGCGGAACCCGAGCTTTTCGAGGAGAGTGTAGGCTCCGTGGCGGACCGCCAGGGGCGTTCTCCCCGTAATCTCAATGCCTCGCGCGGAGGAGTACAGCTTGAAGGCCTCGGCGCCGGAGTCGGTCAGGTCTGGATGGGCGGGGTCCACGATGAGCGAGATGGCTGGAGTCGAGGGCGGCGTGGAGGTGATGGCGAAGGTCTTTCCGGCGACGGTTTCCAGATGGAGCTTCAGGTCCGCGGCCGCCTCCGCGAGGTACGAGGCGGGAGGGTTGTCCTGAGAGGGAACGTACGCGATGGTGTCGACGCCGTCCCAGCCTGGGAAGCGGGCTTGGATGGTCGCAATCTCCGATTCGTGCGGGCGTTCGCACCCGAATTGGAAGGAGATGGCGACGGCTATGGCCAGCCACGCTCGAACCCGATGATCCGTACGTTGCTTCATGGCGGTGCTCCTGAACAGCTCCTCGGATACCCGTCTATCTGCAAAGCGCAGGCGGGCGGGTACTTTGTTTTCGAGGAATTCGGGCAATGGTTGAGCGATGCCCAACAGGCGGCGCCCTATGGGTCGCGCAGCCAGGCGGGAGGTTCCTCTTCGATTCCGGTGGCGCTTTCGACGAGCACCTCGCGCATCTCGGGATGAAGGCCCTCCCACCACTTCGAGAGCTCGGCTCGGGTTCCTTCCCGCCGGATCAGTCGTTGGAGCGCCTGCCGGGCGGCGTCGCGAACGATCGGGGCTCCGTCGTCGAGCATGGTCAGGGCCATTTCGACCGAGACGGGCACGGGGAAATGTCGCAGGGCGTGCGTGGCGGCGGCGCGGATCTCGGGGCGCGGGTGGATCAGGGCTTTGGTGAGTTGCTTGCGCGCATAGCCGGCAT
>JACPRB010000292.1 GCA_016190155.1 Planctomycetota bacterium | reverse complement strand
TACCCGTTCCTGCGCTCGAAGGCCTTTGCGAAAGGTCGTGTGCGGCCGGCGGAGAATGGATGCCCGCGCGGACCAGAAGCCCGGAACGGGCGAACGGACAAACGGGTGAACCAGTGAACGGTTACCAGCAAGTCCAGGCGATCGACGGTGCCGCCAAGACAGCCGAACGCAACATCCGCAAGTGATCGCCGCCCCCACGGAGAAACGTAGCGCTGGTCTTCAATACTTGATAAACCCTCTCCCTATCAAGCCCTGCGCTTGAAGTCGCTTATGGCTTGTTTCAGGGAGAACCCTCATGAGCCTTCCCGGCCTCCTGGCCCTCATCCTCGCCGCCCAGCAGATCCCGACCGACCAAGGCGTTTACATCCTGCGCATCGGCGGAAAAGAGATGGGCGAAGAAACCGTCACCTTCACGCGCGACGGTTGGTCGGCCAAAGGGCGATACGATATCATGGGCCTGCGCAAGGCGGAATACGAAGCCTCGCGCGCCGGAAGCGAATGGTCCCTCACCCTCAAAGACGGCAAAGGCGAGACCCGCACGACCGCGACGCTCCACGAGAACAAAGTCACCTTCCGCACGCTGCCGGACGGTCCCGAGAAAAGCCTCGACGTCGAAGCCCCGTATATTCTCTTCGAGAACCTCGTCTGGAGCCCTCTCATCGACCTCGGCCGGTACCTGGCCGCCCACCCGACGCCCGACGCGTCGATCACCGCCGTCCTTGTCACGCACCCGGTGAAGTTCCCCATCCAGCTGCGCGAGGTCGCCAAGCTTGCGCACGGCCCGCATGAACTCTGGGAGTTCACCGCCGATCTCGGCCCCGTCGAGACCATCCTCATCTGCTCACCGGACGGCCTTCCCCTGCGCGTCCTCGTGCCGGCCCAGCACGTGGACGTCGCCCTCAAGGGATTCGAGTCGATCGAAGCCCGGCCCAAGAAACCCGTCTCGATCGTCGACTCCGGCGACTGGCGCAAGACCCTTTCCAAGCCCACGCACGAGACCGTCGTCGAGACGAAGGTGATGATCCCGATGCGCGACGGCGTGAAGCTCGCGGCGGACATCCATCGACCCAAGGACGGAAAGGTCCCGACGATCCTCGTGCGCACGCCCTACTCGCGCGCCACCGAAGCCGCCTTGAAAGGCGCGCATTTCGCCAAGCGCGGCTACGCCCTGGTCGCGCAGGACGTGCGCGGCCGATTCGACAGCGAAGGCGAATGGTTCCCTTTCAAGAACGAGACGCAGGACGGCTCGGACACGATCGATTGGATCGCGCGCCAACCGTGGTCGGACGGCAACGTGGGGATGCTCGGCGCCAGCTACGTGGGTGTCGTACAGTGGCACGCCGCCAAGAGCGGCAACCCGCACCTCAAGGCGATCGTCCCGCAAGTGTCGCCGCCGGACCCCGACCAGAACATCCCCTACGAAGGCGGATGCTTCGTCCTGGCCACCGCCTGGTGGGCCAAAGTCCTCGAGGCCATCACCACGAGCGAAGATTTCTCGAAACTGAACTGGATCAAGCTCCTCGATACCATCCCCCTCAACGAGCTCGACACCGCCCTCGGCGTCAAACACCGCTTCATCGACGAGTGGCTGGAGCACCCGCCCGCGGACGAAACGTACTGGAGTCCCATGCGCTACCAGACGCACTTCGACCGCATGGACGTCGCGGCCTTGCACATCTCCGGATGGTTCGACGGCGATCAACCCGGCGCGGTCCAGAATTTCGTCGGGATGCGCCGGCACGCCAAGACCGAGTCCGCGCGCCGCGCGCAGTACCTCATCATGGGCCCGTGGGGCCACGCCTTCAACGCCATGCGCAAGCTCGGCGACGTCGACCTCGGCCCGCAGGCGGTCATCGACCTCGATTCCGTCATCCTGCGTTTCTTCGACCGCTACCTCAAGGCCGTCGACAACGGCATCGATCGCGAAGACCCGGTGTGTTTCTTCGTCACCGGCGAGAACACGTGGCGCCGGGACAAGGACTGGCCGCCCTCCCAGACGCACTTCACAAACCTCCATCTCGCGGGCCAGAAGGCCAATCTCCGGGACGGCGGCGGGACGCTCGCAACGACTCCTTCGGGCGAGCCCGACGTCTATCGGTACGACCCGCGAGACGTCCCCGAGACGATCGCCGACTTCAACGACTTCGTCGGCGCGTCCGTCACGGCCGATCTCTCCAAGCTTCCCGACCGCGAGGACGTGCTCGACTACACTTCCCCGCCCCTGGCGGAGGCGATCGATCTGGTGGGTCCCTTCACGGCGACGCTGTGGGTCTCTACGACCGCGGAGGACACGGACTTCTATGTCGGGATCCTCCGCCTCTCGCCGGACGGAAAACTGACGGGCGTAACCGGGGGCATCCAGCGCCTGCGTTACCGCACAGGCCGTGACGAACCCGTCAAGCCGGAGGAGGTGGTCCGCATCGAGGTCGACTGTTGGGCGAGCGGCCTGCGTCTGGAGAAGGGCGATCGCATCCGCATCGAAGTCAGCTCGAACGCGTTCCCCGGCTACGCGCGCAACATGAACACGTTGGAGTCGCAGGCGATCGCAAAGACCCCCAAGGTGGCCACCAATCGCGTCCACCATGACGCCGAGCGGCCCAGTCACGTCCGGCTGCCCGTGGTCGGAGGCGCGCTGCGCTTCATGGAATAGGCCCTGTTTATTTAGCTGATTCTGGGCAGATACCGAGCCCCAAGCGGGTAATTAGATATGTGGGGATGCGCTGTAACACCCGCGAAGGGAGGACGTTCTCCAGGTCCGTTTCTATGAGCAGCCGTTCCAACGACATGGCGGACGTGGACCGGCGGTATTGGAAACCGGTCCAGGCTTACCTGCGCCGGGCCTCCGCGAACTCCGACGAGGAGGCCGATGCCCTGGCGCAGTCCTTCTTCCTTTGGCTGCCCCACATCAATCCCCCGCTCGGCGGACAATCCTCGCGCGATTACCTCAAGACGGCTTTGAGAGACTTCGTGGGCCGCGCGGCCTTTCGCCTCGAGGAATGCGATCGAACCTTCGATCGCGAATGGGTCGGCGCCATCCTCGAGCGCGCCCTCGACCGGGTGCGCCGCTGTTTCGCGTCCTGCGGACGCGAGACGTATCTGCAGATCTTCGAGCGCCACGACTTGGCGCCTTCCGGCCGCCGGCCGTCCTATGCCGAGCTCGCCGGTGAATTCGGCCTGACCCTGAGAGAGGTCCGCAATAGCCTTGTGGCCGTGCGCGAAGCGATCCGACATGAGGCCCGGGCGGAGCTCTCCGAGGTGGCCGCCGGCCGCCTCGAGTTCGAGGAGGAATGGAATGCACTCTTCAGAGCGGGATCAGCAGGCTCGGCTGCTGTCTGACGCCCTGCGCCAACACGAACAGGAGCGCCAAACCGAGAACAAGCTCCAGGAGCTTGCGACGGATCCCGCGTGCAAAGGCCTGACGGCGCTGCTGCGGTTCGAGATCGAGTCCATGCTGGGCGAGGGCAGCTCCGCCGTGGTCTATCGCGCCTGGGACCGGCAGCTCAAGCGTCCGGTGGCGCTCAAGATGCTCCGCAGCGGATACGCCGGCGATCCCCGGGCGCGCGCCCGATTCATTCGCGAAGCCCGTACGGTCGCCCAAATCGCGCACCCCAACGTGACCGCGGTCTACGACGTCGGCGAAGAGGACGGCCGATTCTACTTCGTCATGGAGCTCATCGAAGGCAATCCCTTCAACCTCCTCGTGGACGGCCGCGCCGATCTCTCCTACATGCTCGGCCTGCTGGCCAAAGCCTCGCGCGGCCTGGCGGCCGCCCATGATCGCGGAATCGTGCACCGCGACATGAAGCCCTCCAACATCCTGGTGACGACGTCGGGCGAACCGAAGGTGACCGACTTCGGCTTGGCCAAGGTGGCGGAAGCCACCGTCGAGCTGACGCGCTACGGCGAGGTGATGGGCACGCCCGCCTACATGGCCCCCGAGCAGGTCGCCGGACGCACGAAAGACATCAGTCCGGCCACCGACGTGTACGCGCTGGGCGTCATCCTGTACGAGATCCTCACGGGTCAACGCCCCCACAACGGAAACACGCCCAGCGAGCTCTACGCCAGCATCATGCACCAGTCGCCGGTGCCCCCGCGCAAGATCAATCCCGCGCTGGACGCGTCACTCGAGGAGATTTGTCTGAAGGCGCTGCAACGCGATCCGAGGCTGCGCTACGCCACGGCCGGCCACTTCGCCGCCGCGGTGGAACGCTATCTGATGGGAGACCGCCGGACCGCACCGTCGACCCCGATCCTCAATCCCCTGTGGCAGCGTCTGCATTTCATCGGTCCCGCCGTCCTGGCCGTGCTGCTGATCGCGGCCCTGGCCTCGCGGGGGGTCTTCGCGGGCGCTCCGCGCGCAGAGCAGCGGCAACCCGAGGCTTCACCGCCTCCCCGCGGCACATCGAATACCGACGTCGGACAAGCCGTCACCGGGCCCCGCGAAGCCACGGCCCTTCAGATCGACGCCGACCGCGAGCGCGTGGAAGGTTCGTTGGAGACGCTCCTCGCCGTCGCCGAGGAAATGGAGCACGAAGGAAAGCCCGAGCAGGCCAGGCGTTACTACCAGCGCGCCTTGGACAAAGACCCCGCGAATGCCGCAGCCCAGGAAGGGATGCGTCGGACGAGCAACGCGTTCCAAAGCCATCTCGCGTCCGCTTCGACGAAGGATGCCGCCGTTTCTCCCGAAGCGCAGGCGCAGGCGTTCGACCTGCTGCAGCAGGCGCGGACGGCCATCGAAGCCGCCCTGGGGGCGCTTCACAACAAGACCATCACCTACGATGAGTTCACCGGCCGCGTCGCGGAGGGACAGCACCTCATCGAGGAAGCGCTCAGCAAGGCGGGGGACCTCGCCTTGGCCCACTATCTCATGGGACGCAGCTGGGAGATCCGCGGTCAATGGGACCTGGCGGAGGCGTCCTTGCGGAAGGCGATCGGCGCCGACGAGAACTTCGGTCTGGCGCACTACCGGCTCGGCCGCCTGATGTTCGCCAAAGCGGGCATGGCCGCGGCGGGCGCCGGCCCCCCGGGCCTGCAGGGAAACGAGCACGCGAAATCATGGCTCGCGCAGGCCGTCATGGAGCTGAGCACCGCCCTGCGGTCGGAGAGCGCCCTGGATCCGCTCGAGCGCCAGGCCGCCTCCTCGATGATTGCGCTGGCGCACGGAGACACGAAGTCCGGCAAGCGCCTCGCCCAAGAAGGCCTCGGCCAGGCCGGGCCCGGAGGTCGCCGCGAAAGCGTAGCGGACCTCTATTGGTTGGAGGGGCTCTCGGAAGAAGGGCGAGATGCGGTAGGCGCGTTCAGCCAGGCCTTGGAGATCGCGTCGTACCACATCCCCTCTCTGGTGGCGCGCGGCAACACCTTGACCAAGGAACGCCAGGCCCTGGAGACCGCGCAAGCCGATGTCGAGAGAGCGGCGCAGCTCGGCGAAGATCTCCCGCCCGTTTATCTCTACAGCGGGGCGCTGCATCAAGCGCGGGGCAATCCTCAACGGGCGATCGAGGATTACGAGAAGGCGATGCGCTTGGCCCCGGACTATGCTTTGGCCTACGTTTACCGTGGGATCGCCCGCGCGGAGATGGGCCAACTCGACGCCGCCATCGCGGATTACACACAGGCGCTCACGCTGGACGCCACCTTGGTGACGGCGCGCGCACACCGCGGTTTCACCCTCTATCGCAAGGGGGACAACGCCACAGCCCTGGTCGACTTGAACGAAGCCGTCCGGACGGCCCCCGACCAGCCCGAACCGTATGTCCTGAGAGGACTCGTGCTGGCCGGAACCGGCGACGTGACCAGAGGCTTGGGGGATCTGAACGACGCCCTTCGAGTCTCGCCGACGCACGTGGAGGCGTATTACTATCGCGGGGTGCTCCGCGCCAGCCAAGGCGACGTCCCGGCGGCCATGCAGGATCTCGATTCCGCAATCGCGCTTGCTCCGAAGCACGCGGACGCCCTCTTCGAGCGAGGGTCCCTCTACTTGCAGGGCAACGACTACCCGAAAGCGGTGTCGGATCTGGCCGCCGCGCTGAAGGCCGCTCCGAAGAACTGGCCCAAGCGCACGCAGGCGCAGACATACCTGGCCCAGGCGAGAGGGCAGACGACGGATGACGGCGAAGAAGAGGAAGAAGACGATTAAGCGACAGGAACGGGCAAGGAACTCCCCTCCGCCGCGCGCGGCAGATAGATCCTGAAGGTCGTCCCCCGGCCAGGCTCGCTGTATACGTCGATGTGTCCTTCGCTCTGCCTGACGATCCCGTACACGAGGAACAGGCCAAGCCCCGTCCCCTTCCCCTTCTCCTTCGTCGTGAAGAACGGCTCGAAGATGCGGGAGAGCGTCTCTCGCTTCATCCCGCAACCCGTGTCGCTGACCGCCAACATCACATACTCCCCCGGCCGTACTTCGGGATGTGCCCGCGCGTACTCCTCGTCCAGAATCACGTTTCGCGTGACGATCTCGATCTTCCCTCCCCCGGCCATCGCGTCCCGCGCGTTCATGACCAGGTTCATGATCACCTGCTCCAATCCCGCTGGATCCACCTTCGTCATGTCAAGCCCGGATCCCAGAGACAGCGTCAGATCGATGTCTCTTCCGACGACCTGCTTGAGCACCTCCTTCATCTCCGCGATGACCCGGCCCACGTCCAGGAGACGCGGCGGCACGGCCTCCCCGCGGCTGAAGGCGAGCAGCTGCGTCGTCAGATCCGCCGCCCGCTCCTTCGCCTTCTGGATCTTCTCGAGGTGCGCCCGCATCGGATCGTCCGCCGGCACTCGTCGCAGCATGACCTCGCTGTAACTGCCGATGACCATCATCAAGTTGCGGAAGTCGTGCGCCACGCCGCTGGCCAGGCGTCCGACCGCCTCCATCTTCTGCACCCGACGGGCGTGGTCCTCGAGATCGCGGCGTTCCGTCACGTCGCGGATGATGCCGATCGTGGCCGGGCCGTGCGAGGTGGTCATCGGACTGAGCGCGACTTCCGCCGGATACTCGCCGCCGTCCTTGCGACGCACCGCGACGTCCCCGTGCCCGGGCGCACGGAACGCCCGGGCCAGCTCCGGCCCCAGCATCTCCACCGGCCGGTGCCGGACCTCACCGAGCGAATATCCGAGCTTCATTTGAACCCGAGCGTTGGCCGCCAGGATCCGTCCCCCGGCATCGACGACGATGATCGGTTCCGGAGCGGAGTCCATCAGGCACCGGTTCCATGCCTCGCTTTCCCGCAGCTCCCTGAGCGTGTCCCGGAACGTGCTCAAGACGAATCGGAGGGCCAGGACGTACGCCATCACCCGCAGCAGATGCCACCACCACCACGCGGGATCCCACAACCGCGACAATCCGAAGAGCACGCCGGCCGATCCGAAGAGCGCGCAGAGCATGGCGAACAAGAACTCATCCGTCGTCGGCCGCCACCGGTAGCGCAAGAGGAGTCGCACCGCGGCCAGCAGGAAAAACAGACCGCCGACGAGATTAACGGCTTTCGCCAGGAGCGTGAAAGAGCCTTCCCTGTTCAGGATGAGCGAATCGGACGCCGGCACGGCCGACAAGACGCAGGAGGCGACGACGCCGAGCGTCGCCGACCGGACGGCCCATCGTCCTCCGACGGAACGGATCACCCCGTCGGGCAACCAGACGCCGAGGAACAAGAAACCGCCCGCCAGCGTCGACAGGCTGCGAAACCAGACGAACAGCTCCCTGGACGCGACGGCGGCATGCAGGCCGTCCAGAACGGCCATCGCGATCAGGGCATGCGCGATGGAGAACTGATGCGGAGAATCAACCTGGTACTTGCGCAGGGCCAGAAAGACGAGCGCCAGCGCCAAAGCGGTGAACGCGCCCAACCCCTCAAGGACGGCATGAAACGGAGGTTGTTCCCATCGCACGTCTGGAAAACCGGACGCCAGCACGACGCTTCCTGCGGCGGGCAGCAGCAGTCCGAGAAGAACGACGAACGCTGCGGCCGATATCCACCGCAGCGAATTCATGCGCAAGTCTCCAGACAAAACTCACCATAGTAGCCGTCCCCCACCCTGTCAACGACACATCATCACTTCGTGTGACGGTCCCACCGGCCTGGAGTGTGACCCCCACACCCTCCCTTCCCCACCATTCGACCCGACCCCGTCTTCCGCCGGATCACACCGTCACACTGACCGTCGACGGCGAGTGTGTCGGTCACACCCTGCTTCGGGGTGACGGACTCCTCGTCGCACCGGCGCACGGTGCGCTCCTCCTACCGTCACACTCTCGTTCGGTGTGACCGGCTCACTCCGGTCACACCAGCCCCTCGTGTGGCCGTGCGCCTCTCCTACCGCCACACCCCCGCTGGGTGTGACCGACGCACTCCACCACCGAAACACCTTCAGGAAAACCGCGAGAATGTCGATGTATTCGGCGAAGCCTCGAAGAGGAGAACCATGAAGACCATCGCAATCTTCAACCAGAAGGGCGGGGTAGGGAAGACCACCATCGCCTTTCACTTGGGATGGGCGCTCACGCAAGCCGGGCGACGCGTCCTCCTCGTCGACCTCGATCCCCAGGGCAACCTCTCGACGCTCTTCGAGGCGAATGCGTGTTTGGCGCAGCACATCTTCACGAAGCAACCTCCGGACGCCCTGCAAGCGCACGAGATCCAGCGCAGCTCGCCCAGCGGCCCCAATCGGTTCTGGCTGGTGACCGCCGACGAGCAGCTTCAATCCGTCGAAGCGACCACGAACGGCCTGACGGGGCTCACGCGCCTGCGCAAGGCCCTGCGGTCCAGGGAAGGGGAGTGGGACTACGCGATCATCGACTGCCCTCCTTCGCTGGGGGGCTTCAGCGCGAACGCCATCGTCGCAGCCGATCACCTCCTCGTGCCGTGCACGCTGCGACAGTTCAGCATCCACGGCTTGGAGCACGTGCGCGAGACGATCGACGCCACGCGTGACGAAGGACTCAATCCGGACGTGCAGATCCTCGGCATCGTGCTCAACCAGTACAGGGAGGACGCCAAGCACAAGACGGCGTTCGAGCGCGACATCTCCGGGGACGTCACGGCCAAGTACCGGCAGCTCGTGGTGTCGAAGGGAATCCCGTCCAGCATCAAGATCGAGGAGGCCCTCTACGCCAAGCTGCCCATCTGGGAATACGCCAAACAGGTCAAGGATCGCACCGCGGCCGCGGCCGCGATGGGCTATCTGGCGGTCATGGACGAGCTCTTCCAGCGACTCGAAGGGGAAAAGGAAGGAGGGAGTCATGGGAACGCCGGCGAAACGGTTCTCTCTGACGAAGCTGTTCGGGACGCAGGAAACGCCGCCCCAACTTGCGGTGGTGCAACAGACTCCGGCATCGCTGCCGAAGGCCCCCGTCCCTGAGAGCGTGTCGTCGCCGGCGGCCGCGCGGACCGAGGCCATGTCGCCACACCTTCACACGGTCACACCGGAACCCGCGGATTCGCGTAAGAAAAAGCGGAGCTACTCCATCGACCGGCGCTTGTGCCAGGACCTCGAGGTGCTGGCGTGGTATCAAGGCTCCAACTCATCGGCCGTGGTGGAGAAGTTGATCGAAGAGCACTTGGCGCATCATGCGGAGGTCCTACGGAAAGCCCAGGCCGTTCAAGCGACCCGCTGAGACGTAGGGAAGGGGGCCTTTCAATCTCGGGGCCGCTCGTGCTCCCGCACCCACCGGTCGATCTCGAGCGACATGTCGTCCTGAGGCATCGCAAGACGTCGCACCGCCCCGGACTGATCCATGTACTCCGCCCATCGGTCTCGATTGTCGGCCACCGCCGCATCCGCCAACGCGACGGCCAGCCCCACGGCTCCCGCCGCCGCCACGCCCGCACCCACCGCCTTCTTGTTCGCGCCGAGCCAATCGAACAAGGCGTCGTCCTTGCGCAGCGCCTGGGCGCCGACCGATGTCGCCATCACGCCGGCCTGGGCGATCACTTGTCCTGTCGGAGTCCCATAGGGCAGGCGGCCCGACGGATAAGGTCCGGGCGGCGGATCGGACACGTTCCTATCGAAATCGAGTCGCGGTGCCGCGGCGCAGGCCGACAGGAACAGAACGGCTGACAACATGATCGCGCGCATACTAAGAATTTAGCGTCCGACCCGGCGTCTGGTTCGATTTCCTCGCGGGTCGCGGGCGCCCCAGAGCGCTATCCCGCCGCAACGGAAATCGCCAAGCCGCGCTCGAGGGCCTCCAGCATGCGGCCCCGATCCTCCGCGTGCGCGTCCCGCTCCAGCGTCTCCTTCAGCGCCTCAATCGGCAGGACGTCGCGCACCGCGGGCACGGCCAGCGCCAGCGCCAGTTCGGTCTTCCGAACGCCTTTCAGATCGACGGCGGTCGCCCGAGCCGAAAGCTTCGCCAGCGAACTCTCGATCAGGACGCGGCGCGCCGCTTCCGCCAACGGACGCGCCTTCTTCCATCCGTCCTCCGAGGCGACGGCCAGCCAGTCGGGCGCCGCCACCTGAAGGTTCTCGATCCGTTCCGGAGACAGAATCAGCTCGGACAGCGAGAACCCCTTCATCACCGTCACGGGGAAGGTGTCCTTCTGGGCCGTGTAGAGCCCGCTGCGCATCGCCGCCCGCGCCAAGAGCCACGCCGCCGTTCGCACGCGCATCCCGGCGCTGCCGGCCAGCACGATCTCCAACCGCCGCTTCAGCGTGGACGCGTGACCGGCGGGAACGGCCAGTGATTCCAGCGTCGAGGGTGTACCTTGGACCTGTCGCAGCGCGGACGCGTACTCCGGCGCGCGCTCGCTTCGCAGCACGCCGTAGCCGGGCATCGAACGGGCCGTCTCGACGAGCTGCGCCTTGCGCACGTCGTTGCGCTTCATGTAGTGCGCCGTGCACAGCCCCCACACGTCGACGAGCGCGAACCCGTCGTGCGCGATTCCTTGGGCCAGCACTTCCTTCAGGTTCTCGTCGAACGCGGTGGCCCGCGCTACGAAGGTCGCGCCGCTCGCCTCAGCCAGCTTGCACAGGTCGAAGCCGCGCTCGAGGTTCCCGCCGGGCGTCGTCGATGTGCGTGCGCCCGCCGGCGTCGTGACGGAGTGCTGCCCGCCCGTCATGCCGAAATTGAAATTGTTGAAGACGACCACGCAGAGGCCGACGTTGCGCCGCGCCGCGTTGATGAGATGCGCGCCTCCGATACCGCATCCGCCGTCGCCGATGAGCACGACCACGCGCAGCGTGGGCCGGGCGAGCTTGATCCCGCACGCGTACGTGATCGATCGTCCGTGAAGGCCATGGAAGGTGTGCACCCACAAGGAGCGATCCGCGATGCCGTGGCAGCCGATGTCGCTGACGACCACGACCTCGCGCGGGTCGAGCGCCGATTTCTCCAGCGCGGCGCCCAGCCCCTTGAAGAGCGGCTCGTGGGTGCAGCCGGGGCAGAAGGGGAGATCCGAGGCGTCCAGGCAGCTCACCGAAGCACCTCCTCCAGGATTCGCCCCGGGTCGATGAGGCCGCCGTCCACCCGTGAGATCGGCACGATTTGCCGCTCGGGCGCCACCCGGGCGATTTCCTGCGCGTACTGTCCGGCATTGAGTTCCGGCACGACGATGCGCGCGACGCCTTCGAGCGATCGGCGGAGGGGACCCGCCGGCACCGGCCAGAGGGTGTGCAACACCAGGAGCGAGACCTTCCGTCCGCGCGAACGGGCCATGCGTACGGCTTCTCGCGCGGCGCGACCGCACGCGCCGTAGGCGACGATGAGCGAGGTCGCGCCCTCGTCGCGGTCTTCTTGCACCCGTGCGAGTTCGTCGGCGCGCGATTCGATCTTGCGATTGAGGTGTTCGAGCTTGCGCGCGATCTTGGCGGAGTCGGAGGTGATGACGCCGTGTTCGTCGTGAATGGATCCGGTGAACCGGGTGAGGCGCTCGCCGCCGACGGCGATGAACCCAGGAACGTCGTCGAGGTCGCGGATTCCATACGGCGTGCCGTTGCCGCCCGCGCGCTCGATGACGGGCGGCTTGTGGAACTCCTCGAGGTCCACGGTCTCCGTCGTCATGGCCAGCTCTTTGGAGCTCAGCAGGATCACGGGGGTGCGCAGACGCTCGGCCGTGTTGAACGCCTCGACCGTCAGGCGGTAGGCGTCGGCGGGATTCGTGGCGGCGTAGACGACGATCGGGTAGCCGCCCGAGGTGATCCAACGGCAGAACTGGACATCGCCTTCGGCGGTGGTGGTGGCGCCGCCGGTGGCCGGACCCATGCGCTGAACGTCGACGATCACGAGCGGCACCTCGCCCATGATGGCCAGGCCGATGTTCTCGCTGTAGAGGCTCATCCCGGGACCGCTGGTGGCGGTCATCGCCTTGGCGCCCGTCATGGCGGCACCGATGCAGAATCCGATGGACGCGATCTCATCCTCGCCTTGGACGGCCACGCCGCCGGCGGCGGGGAGCTGGCGCATCATGTGGTGGAGGATGGAACTCGCGGGGGTGATGGGGTAGCCGGCGAAGAAGGTGCAGCCGGCATGAAGGGCCCCCAGCGCGATCGCCTCCGAGCCGTCGATCAAGATCCTCATGGTCCGGCGATTGTACCGCCTCCGGGGATCCAGGCAAGGAACGGCCTACTCCTCGATCGCCTCGTAGGATCGCACCTCGCGGCCTTCCGGGTCTTTGCGCACGACGACGCGGAGGTATCCCTCGCGCTCGAGCAGCCATTCGAGGTACTCGCGGATGACCGCGGCCTTCTTCTTGCGCGCGTCGAAAGCGTAGCGGTCGAGGGCGCGGCCGAGCTCGCCGGGCAGCTGCAGGGAGACGAAGCTCCACGCGCGGGTTTCGAATTGTTTCTTGCGTCCGGCCTTGGCGCGCCTGGGAACCATGACCGGCGATTATCCGATCCCTGGGCGGGCGGCGTCAACGTTGATCAATTGTAACATTCTTACATTTTTACATTGACTAATGCTAAATCAAGAGCTACCGTACCCGACATCAGGGAAGGGGAGCGCGCATGATCGAGCTGCATATCGGCGCCGACGCCTCGGGGCCGCCCCTGGACATCGGCGCCTGGGCGTATGCCGCGTGGATCGACGGCCGGCCTCTGGCCCAAAGCTCGGGAGCCGGCCGACCGCTCGGCCTTCTCGCCGCCGGAGCCGCCGGCGCTTGTCTGGGTCTCGAGGACCTCGCTCGAGGGTGGCGCGGCGAAACGGTGCTCATCGGCACCGACTCCGCGACCCTGCGGGTTCTGCTGGAACGTCGAGGTCTGGGGGCCCCGGCCGGCGCGCGAGCGTGGCTCGTGCGCTTGGGCCGCGCGGCCTGTCACTTCGCGACCGTACGCGTGGCCGCCGCCCCCATGGCACAGGTCGCGCCCCTGCATGCGATCACACGCGGGAGGTTGCTCGATGCGATTCACGGCTACGATGCTCGTCACCCAGCGGCTCTGCCCGTACCTGCGTTTCGCGTTGTATGAGATGCGCGAGCCGCTGCCGACGTCCGCTCGACGGCGCCGCTTCGGGAACCTCCTTCATGCGGCGATCGCGGCTTATGAGCAAGCGGGGCGGTCGCTTGAGCAGGCGATCGAGACGCTTGCGCGAGGCGCGGCCGAACTGCCCCCGGAGGACGCGCGGGAAGCCGAGGAGATCCTGCGATGGCGGCACTCCATCCGCCGCGATGCCCCGGGACGCTCGCTCATGAATGAGGGGCCGCTCCGCACTTCCGTCGCCGGCCGCCGGCTGGACGCTCGCGTGGATCGGTTCGACGCGATGGGCGGCATGCGGCTGCTGGCCGAGTACAAGACGGGGTTGCGGGCACCTTCCGACCTCCTGAGCACCCAATTCACAGTCCTTGCCTACGCCGCCTGGAGGGTTTTCGGACAGGCGCCGGGAGTTTGGGAAGCGGAATTCCTGCGGGCTCGACAGGTCGTGCGCGTGCCGGCGGAGAGCGACCCGCGCGTGCTCGAGCGACGCGTGACCGAACTGGCCACATCGATCGTGGCGGGAGACCGGCAGCCGCGCCCGCACCAGGTCTCGCAGTGCCCGCGGTGTCCGGCCCGCGCCTTCTGCCCCCGGGTCACCCGCATGCCTCGCCCCTTCAGCCGCACACCGCGGGTTGACCCCCAGCCGGCGCTCCTCTGAACGCGAGCCCTTGTGTAATTTACGGCGGCGGTCCCCCCACAAATAGGGTTGCGTGACCCCCTATCGGCGAGTTACGCTTGGGGTAGGTCGAGAGGGGTTACAGAGCGGTGAGCGATCCATCCCAAGGCAGGGAAGGGGGGGTCCCCGTCCGCAGGGTCGGCGATTTCCTGCCGTCTATCCTCCGGGTTTCCGCGGCGGGCCCGGCGCCCGTGCCGGAACCTCCGGCCTTCCGCGATCGATGGCTCAGCGAGGTGAACTATCAGCGCCTCCCCCTGGCGACGCTCTGGGACAAGCGGGCCGGATCCATGGACCATATCGTGGTGACGGAGTCGGATCTTCGCGCGGGGACCGCTTTTCGCCGCCGCTGGGAAGTGATCCCGGGCGAGGGCTTCGGATTGCCGGGCCCGACCGCGTACGCCACCTTCCGCGCCTTGGAGAAGATCGTTTTGGGTCGGACTTTGGCGCGTGGACTCCCGCTGTCCTGTCCGCAGTCTTTTGAGATCCAAGAGATCTGCCGGGAGCTGGACCTCGCGGTGCACTCCGACAATTACGAAACGATCAAGACGGACCTGCGCCGGATCGCGCACGCGAGGTTCGTCGACGTCAATTTCCTCCGTCAGAAGCGGGCGCCCGGAGCTAGGGCCAGGCCGGCCCGCGAGACGCAGAAGAGTTCGCATTTCAGTCTCATCAGCCGTGTCGTGTTCGCCCGCGAAGCCTTCGACGGCAAGCTCGCGCAGACGAACGCCGTCTGGTTCGATCCGCTCTACGTGGCCAGCGTCAACGCCGGGTACGTCAAGCCGCTCGATTGGGGTTTGTGGAAATCGCTCTCGCGTCCCATCGCGCGGCGGCTGTACGAACTCCTCGACCTGCACTTGTTCGCCAAGCCGGCGGCGCTGGTCCTCGAATTCGACTACGAGCGGCTGGCCCAGCTGCTTCCCGTGAAGCCGGCGAAATATCTGGCGCACGCCAAGGTCGTCATGGATCCGGCGCTGGGGCTCCTCAAGCGGCATGACGTCATCGCGGATTGGTCTTGGACGGCGGACGGATCGGTCTGGTGGCTTCGGATGGCGCCCGCGAACGTCTATCGCGCGCGACTGGAAGAACGCGCCAGGCCGACGTTCGATCCGCGGGCGATCGATCTGGCGCGAGAGCTCGGAGACTACGCCAGTCTCGCGCTCTTCCAGAAGATCGTGACGTCCGTCGACTTCGATCTCGTACATCGCGCCTTGTCGCAGACGAAGCTGGCGGTGCATTTCGGGGCGCAGCCTGTAGCCAAACCGGGCGCGTACTTCACCGAGACCTTGGCGGCCTTGCTGAAGCAAGTGGGACATGCGATGCCTTTCAATACAAGCGGTTAGAGATCAAGGTGTTGCGTCCCGTTGCCGGGTCTACTTCAGGCGATTGCCGGGTCTACCCCGGTGCCGCTGACGGGTCTACTTCACTGTGATGGCGGGTCTACCCCGGTGATCGGCGTCGAGGGTGTCCGCAGAAGCGGTCGGGATCATCGGCGGTTGCGCCATTGGGGTAAACGATCCGGGTAAAGAGTGACCGTTACTTAAACCCTTCTCATATCAGAAGAGATGTGTTACGTATATGCGTACATCGTCTACGTAATCGGAGGTGGCATGCGCGCGAAGGCTCGAGGCAGGATGCAGCAGCTCGGATGGCGCCAGCTCACCTACTTCCTGAAAGAGGCGTCTTATCAGGCCCTGAAACGCTGGGCCCAGGACGCCGGCAAGGCTCATTCGGAGCTGACCCGCGACCTCGTGGAGGCGGAGCTGCGGCGGCTGGGGTACGTGCGATAGAAGAGGACCCAGAGGGTCACAGAGGACCCTGAGAAAGAAGACCGACACCAGAGGACGCTGAGGACCCTGAGAAGAGGTCCTTTTCTGCCCGCCACGGACAGGGAATCTACAGCGCCTGCATCTTCCGGACGAGCTCGTCTCGTTGCCGCTCGTCTCCCGCCGACTGATCCGTCATCGGATAAAGCACCTGCTCCTCCTTCACGTTGTGGGGCACGAGGACGCCCTTGAGTCCCCGGATGAAGGCGGCCACGCCCTGGCGATCCTGGCGTTCGATGGCATGACCCACGGCCTCCATGAAGCCGCGGATCTCGACATGCTCCGCGCGCATGACCGCCGTAGGACCCTCGCGCGTGCCGGTCGCCTCCTCGAAGGTCGGGAACAGCAGCTGCTCCTCGGCTTCGATGTGGTGGTTGAGCCCGCAGGCGAACTCCGCGAAGCGCGCCGAGGCTTCGGCGGTGGAGCCGGCCTCGACCAGACGTTCGACTACGCCCAAAAGGGCATCGAGCCGGCGATGGTCGGTCTGGAGATACTCCGTGACGTGACGCAGGCCGTTCGTTTCCCGACGCCGGATCTCGACGCGAAATCGTTCGGGGCCGGACTCGAGTACGTTCCATTCGAAGCGGCCGGCGCGCTCCATCTGGAACTGATAGAGCAGCGGCCGGGGATTGTGGTCGTTGACGAGGACGAACGCGCCGCCCGCAGGCAAGCAGTCGAAGGCCTGGAAGATCTGCGGATGTCGTGTGGCCGGGGGCAACTCTCGGACATCAAGTTCGTGCATGGTTATGAACCTCCTGGATTCGATCGGCCCTAGCGCAAATCCTATGCCAGCGATTTGAGTTTCCGCCAAAGGGTCGTGCGATCGATGCCGAGGATGTGCGCGGCTTCGATCTGGCGGCCGCCGCAGGCTTCCAGGACGCGCCGGATGTGCTCACGTTCGGCCTCCGCCAGGGTCATGAGGGAAGGCGCGGAAGGGTGTGCGGGATGGAGGAGCTCCTCGGGAAGATGCGGCACGTCGATCGGTTCCCCGCGCGAGAGCACGGCGCCGTGCTTGACGACGTTGGCGAGCTCGCGGACGTTGCCCGGCCAGGAGTATGTCTCCAGGAGCCGCTGCGCCCGCGGCGTGAAGCGTTTCGTGGAATGCCGTTCTTGCTCGAGGAACATCCGTGCCAACGGGAGGACGTCCTCGACCCGTTCGCGCAAAGGAGGAATCGCCAGCGTGAAGACCCGCAGGCGGTAGTAGAGGTCCTCGCGGAACCGACGCTGCTGAATGC
>JACPRB010000038.1 GCA_016190155.1 Planctomycetota bacterium | reverse complement strand
CCTTCGGGGAGCGCGCGCACGCGCTTGGCGCTGCTGAGGTCCACGCCGCCGAGCCGATACGCGGGCTTGCCGGCGGCGTCGAAGCGCACTACGGCTTGGCCTTCCTCGACGATGGCGTACACGCGATCGAACGCGTCGCGTCTGAGCGCCACGGCATGGTTCAGGGATTCAGACCCGAGCCGGTCCGGGAAGAGGAGCAGCGGCGGCTCCAGGTCCGCCGGCACGCCTTCCTCCGCGACGGCGGTCTTCGCCGTCAGCCGGGTCCCCTCGAACGTACAGATTTGCCGGGCTCGCGCGTCCAGGACGTGCGCGGCGCCTTGCCGGTCGAATCGCAGCGCGATCGGCTGCTCGAAGGCGCCCAGGGTCGTCACATACGATCCGTCCGGGGAGAACGTCTTGATCGTGCCGGCGAGCATGTCGAGCACCCACAGGACCCCGTCCGGAGCGACGGCGAGGTCGATCGGCTTACGCAGCGTCCCGGCCGCCTTTCGATCTCCGCCGTACACGACCGACGGGCCGTTGGAGAACATCGATCGGCCGAGGGCGAACCGGAGCACGCGTCTCCCCAGCGTGTCGGCGAGCAACGCGTCCGATCCGTTCACGATCATGCGGTTGAATTGCAGGTTGTGACCGTATTCGTCGGAGACCCAAGCCGTCTCGCCGGCGGGCGTGAGCTTCACGACGCGTCGGAGTTCGTCGTCGAGGACGTACAGGTTGCCCTCGACGTCGGCGGCCAGGTCGAGCGCGTGCAGGAAGGGGCTGCCGAAGACGGCGTCCACCGCGAAGCCCGCGGGCTTGGCCGACGCCGGAATCCCCTTGCTCTGCAGGACGAGCGTCCGGTCGTGGGACAGGCCCTGGCGGTCGACGGCGCGCACCCTGAGGTTCACCTGTTTCTTCTGGGCGGGAGGCATCCAGCGGAGCTGGGGCTTGAACGTGACGTTCTCGAGGAGGAGGCCGCCGTCCACGCTGCATTCGACCCGCGCGAGGTCGCCGTCGAAGTCGGAGACGTCGAGGTCGATGACGACCACGCGTCCCCAGAACGGCGCCGTCGGAGTGAGCTTGACCACCTCTCGAACGTAGGGTGGGAACGGGCCCCGTTGCACCGCCTTGCCCGGAACGGCCCTGCACCCTTTGAGGACGGGTTCGCTGGCGCCCGAGATCTGCGCGATCAGGTGTCGCTCGAGCACGTCCACGATCGTGGCCGAGCCGATTTCGCGTTCGGTGGCGAACGCGGCCTTCTTGGTTCCGGGCAAGACTACGATCTCGGGGGCCGCAAAGATGTTCAAGCCGTCGCCCACTTTGAGTCCCGAATCGCGGCCGAGATTCACCTCGATCACCTTTCCGTCCGGACTCACGGAGGTGATTTCGGCGGACGGCGGGGCCTGGACGAACAGCAGAAGGAGCAGCGTGTTCATTGTGCCTCGACGTAATCAATGATCTTCCATGTTTCGGTCTTGCGAAGACGGACGGTCACGGTGGTTTCGATCGCGCTCTCGCCGGCGGCCACGACGTAACGCGCTTGCAGCCGGGCGCGAACTTCCGCGTCCGATTCGCTGAGAACGAAGGACGCCGGCTCGTGAAGGATCGCCGAGTATTGCGCGTGGCGGCAGAAACGCGAGATCGATTCCGCCAGCTCCTTCGCGCGATCGGAGGCGGTCTCGTCGAAGAGCTTCGAAAGCCGCTCCTCGACGCCGACCGGATTGAGACAGATGTTCTGGAGGTCGGCGAGCAGCGAGCGGATCGACGCCAGATCGTCGATGCGGCCCTTGCGTTGTTGATTGCCCGGGTCTTCAGGCGTCAGGCTCGACTGCAGCTTGCCGAGATGGTTCTGAGCGCCGTCGATGTCGAAGCGCGAAACGCACTGCGACCACAGTTCCCGGGTCCGGCGGGTTTCATCGATCAACTTGGCGAGTCCGGTCTCTTTGGCGGCGTTTTCGAGATCACCCTTGCGCAGGCAGGCGAGGGCTTCGGCCTGTTCGCGCTCCAGGGCCTTGAGTCGATCGAATTTCGCTGGGGTCTCGCGGAATCCGTCGTCGAGGGATTGCACCGCTTCGAGGGCCGCGCGGGCGCGTGCCGCGTCGCGCTGCTCCAAGGCGGCGAGGGCGGCGTCGTAGTTGTCGACCAGTTCCTTCGTAGGTTCGAAGAGCGGTTCCAGGGTTTCGGGGTTGGGGTCGACTCCCTTGGGGGTCACGCGTATCGGGAGCTTGACGCGTTCGTATCCCCGGCGTTCGAATCCCAGCCAGTAGGTGCCTTCCGGTCTGTAGATGTCGCGCAAGGACTGAGGACGTTCGAACAGGTCGCCCCGGGGATCGAAAATGGGATCGTGGAAGTAGACGGTGGTGGCCTTCGGAATGTGGGCCGCGAGGGCGGAGAGCTTGATGCAGTAGCGTCCGTCGGGAGGATCCTGGGATTTCTCTTGGGCGTCGGCCTGCGGCGCGGGAGCCGGGGCCGGATCGGGTTTGGGGGCGGGCGCCGGCTCGGAAGGAGGCGCGGGATCGGTGGCGCGGACGGAGATCGGCTGCGATACGGGAGTGCCGTTGGGCGGCGTGTCACCCTCGCATCCGATCGAGAGCAGGAAGATCCATGTGAGGCGTTTCATTGGAGGGGCACCACAAAAGCGGTCGTGACGATCCAGTCGGAAGATCGGTCGTTCAAGCCGGATCCGGCGCTGAGCTCCAGGAAGTAGCTTCCCAGGCGCAGTCGGGTTCCGCCGTGAACGCTGAGCACCGCGTCGTCCAGGGGGGCGATCGAGCTGTCCGAGTCACCGAAGACGCTTTGGTTGCCTTGGAACTGCAACGCCAGCAGTCCCCAGTCGGCGAACTGGAAGGTCATCCCGACGCCGAACGCCAGCGCGTTGCGGGTATCGACGTCGGACTCGAACGTCTGGATATCGCCGGGGATGATGGCGCCGACGTTGACGTGAAAGGCGAGGGGGCCGAGCATCTGTGTGTAGAGGAGGTTCGCCGCGAAGTCGACTCCTCCGGAGGTCAGGAGATCCTGTTTGCTTCGCGAGAGGGGGATCTTGGTGCCCGCGATCAACGCACACTCGCCGTCGGATCCCAGCGAGAAGAGATGGCGTTTGACGGCGAGCCGGAAGTCGCCGAGGGTCGTGGTGCGGTCGCCTTCCTGGATGAGCAGTCCGCCGGTGTGGGTGAGGATGATGTCGTCGTTCTCCTCGAGGAGGTTCGACATGTCCACGCCGAAGTGAACTTCCCAGTCGTCGTAGAGGCCCGCGCGGAGCTCGAAGTTCGTTTCCAGGAGCATCGCGTCGTATCGGAAGAAGATGTCCGGGGTCACGACTTGGAGCTTTCCGTAGGAGATGTCCTCGTTGAGGACGACGTCCATGCGTCCTTCTTCCATGATGTGAGCGGACTCCATGGGCAGGAAGCCGAACATGGCGTGCAGGAGGTTGTTCGAGGAAATTCGGAACGGCGAGCGCGGAAGCGGTTGCTGGGGGACGAGGTGAAAGAGGTCCCAGCCGGGACGGAGCTCATCCGGACCGTCGTCCGGGGGCCATTTCTCGACCGGGAGCTTGTCTTCCTGAGTCTGGGCGGCGAATGCTGCGGCCGGGGAAAGCATCAAGAAGAGAGATGCGGCGAGAGCTAAGATTTGCATGCGTCGTCGGTCCTCCCCAATCACCCTATATCATACCCCATGTTTGGCCGTTGAGGACCTGGAGCTGACCGGTCCCCAGTTATTGGAATCACCCTCATCCGATTTTAAACGCAGCCCGCAGAGCGGACCGGGTACAATTCTGAGTGAGAGGGGGACGAGGGATACGGGAATCCGTTCTTCTTCTCTTTTTCTCTTCTTCTTGGGCGCGAACCGCGAAAGCAGCGGGGTATTGAGGGCGGCGGATCGCGGCGAGAGAAAAGTCCCCCTCTCTGAGTCTAGGCGGAAGAGGGGGAAAAGAGATGACGTCGAAGTACCTGCGCGCGATCGCGCTACGAGTAGTTT
>JACPRB010000291.1 GCA_016190155.1 Planctomycetota bacterium | reverse complement strand
CGTGGATCAAGACGAAGCTGCTCGTGGAGAAGGATCCTGTAATTACCGGCGAGGACATCGCCAGGGCCTATCATTTTCCGGGTGAGCCGTGGAGGGTCCTTTTCACCCTGCATGTCGATAGTGCCAAGAGGTTCGACGCTGCCGCGGAGGAGCTCTTCAAGCGCGACCCGAAGGGCCAAATCGCCATCATCATAGACTACCAGTTCAAGTCGGCCCCTGCCGTCCAGACGGATCACTTCAGCAGCGTCGGCGAGATCACGGGGGCTTTCAGCGAGCAGGAAGCCCGGGATCTCGCGATCATCTTGCGCAGCGGGAGCCTGCCCGTTTGCATCGGCCGGCTTCAGGACGGCAAGCCGCAGGAAGGGGTGCCGGAGCGCGAGGTTTTCGTGGGGCCCAAGTAGCGTTCTCTGGAACTCAGTAGCGCGTGGGACGACGCGGACGCTCGAATCAAGTCCGGTGGCTTTCCTCGAACTGCTCGATGCGGATGTCGCCTGAGGGGAGGTGGACGACGATCTCGAGCGTCCCTCCCAGGGCTTCGATCAGGCGACGGAGCGTGCTGATCTGCATGTCGTTCTGAGACTCCAGGCGCGAAAGCGTGGGCTGTTTCACGCCGAGTTTCATGGCGAGCTCTTCCTGAGTAAGACCTACCAATCGGCGAATCTCCGCCAGGGACATTTCCGCCATCATATCCCGGGTCTGGGCCTCGGCCCGGACGCGAGCCTCCGGGGACATCTTGGCCTTCAGTTCCGAAAACTTCCGGGTCATGGAATCCGTCCTTCCTTCTTCAGTGCTTCCAGATGCTTGTCGTACAGCTTGTCCGACAACGGGATCATCCGCTCATAGAAGCGATCGTCGCCCGTCTTGTCGCCGATCAGGAGAATCGCCATCCGCCGTGGGTCGAAGGCGTAAGACGTGCGGATCGGCTTGCCCTTGTGTTGTGTTCTCAACTCCTTGTATTCGCGTGTCTCGATCCCTTCACCGTGTCCGAATGCGGCCTCGGCAGGTGGGGCCCCATCCATTCAATGAGGCCGACACTGGCCGCCACGGACACCTGCTCATCCTCGTCGAGGCTGCTCCACCACGCTTCGAACTCGTCGGTGAATTCAACCTCCCACATGGTTAGAATATAGCATAATGGCTATATATATCAAGAGCTATATGCACGTGTCCTCCGGTCCTTCGGCCAGCTCGTCAGGCTGACCAGAACGGTTCACCGGCAACGTTGTGTTCTTGAAATCGCGAGGAGAACCAAGAATGTGTAGGGGAGAACAACCTTCACCGAGAATCGTCCGCTTGGGGTCGATAACTTGCGCGCCTACCGGCAGATCATCGTGCCGCTTCCCGTATCCGTGAAGATCTCCTGCAGCAGCGTGCTCGGCTTCATGCCGTTGATGATGTGGACGCTCCCCACGCCGTCGCCCAGCGCCCCGACGCACGACTCCGCCTTGGGGATCATCCCCCCGCGGATCACGCCGTCCTTGATGAACGCCCGGATCTCCTGCACCGTGGCGCGCGAGACGATCGTCTGATCCGCCCGCACGATCCCGTCGATGTCGCTGGCGAGGTTGAGCTTCTCCGCCCCCAGCGCGCCGGCGATCGCGCCGGACTCCGTGTCCGCGTTGATGTTGAGGATGTTGCCCTGCTCGTCGGCGCCCAGCGAAGCGATGACGGGAACGAAGTCCGCGTCCAAGAGCGTCCGCAGGAGCTTCGCGTCCACATGATCGATGTCGCCGACGTGCCCGAAGTCGACGAGCTCCTTCTTGCCCGTCTCCTCGACCTTCATGAGCTTCGGAGGCCGGCGCTGCGCGTGGATCACGTTGCCGTCGACGCCCGACAGCCCGACCGCCCCCACGCCCGCCTTCCGCAGCGACGCGAGGATCTCCGTGTTGATCTGCCCGGCGAAGACCATCTTCACGACATCGAGCGTCAGGTCGTCGGTGACGCGCCGGCCGTTGATGATGCGCGGCTGGATCCCCAGCTTCTCCGACAGATCCGTCGCCTGCTTGCCGCCGCCGTGCACGAGCGCGATACGGATGCCCACCTGCGCCAGGAGCGCGACCTCCTCGCAGAACGCGTGCAGCACGTCGTCGCGCTCGGCGATGTCGCCGCCGAGTTTGATGACGAACGTCTTGCCCTTGAACTTGTTGATGTAGGGCAGCGCCTGCCGCAGCAGGCCCACGTCTTCAAGTCTCACGGTGCGAGGCCCCAGAGGGGAACAGAGGACCCTGAGAAAACCCGACCCAGAACATAAACACCAGAGGACGCAGAGGACCCAGAGAAGATCTCCGATAGAAATCGGAAGTCGAAAACCGCCGATCGGGAATCGGCAATCGGGAATCGTTCACTTGATCAACGCCTCCAGGATCGCCATCTGCACCCACAGCCGGTTCTCCGCCTGGTCGTACGCCAGGTTGCGCCGGCCGTCCAGCACGTTGTCGGCCACCTCGACGTTGCGGCGCACCGGCAAGCAGTGCATGAAGAGCGCGTCGTTCGTGTCGCGCATCTTGCGCTCGTCGACGATCCAGTTGGTGTAATTGCGGCGGATCTCCTTCTCCTTCTCCCACTCGCCGTAGAAGGCGAGGCTGCCCCAGCTCTTGGCGTAGACGACCTGCGCGCCGAGGAAGGCCTCCGGCTGCGAGTGCATGACGCGGATGTGGCCGCCGGATGCGGCGGCGTTGCGGCCGGCCGCCTCCAGGGCGCGACCCGGCAGCGGGAACTGCTCGGGATGCACCAGCGTCACGTCGCACCCGAACTGCGTCGCCGCCAGCAAGAACGAATTCGTCACCGCCGTCGGCAGTTGCTTGGGGTGCGGCGCCCACGTGATCGTCACCTTGAGCCCGCGCACGCCGCCGCGCTTCTCCACGAGCGTCATCACGTCCGCCAGCGACTGGCACGGATGATGCATCGCCGACTCCAGATTCACCACCGGCACGGGCGAGTGCTTCTTGAAGGACATGATCACCGCGTCGGCGAGATCCTCCTCGGGATTCTCCATGCGCGCGAACGCGCGCACGCCGATCGCCGAGACGTACCGGCCGAGCACGCGGACGGCATCCTTGACGTGCTCCGTCCGGTTCTCGTTCATCTCCACTCCGTCACGATGCTCCAGCGACCACGAGTCCCCGCCCACGTTGAGCGTCATGGGCGTGCCGCCGAGCCGCTGCACCGCCAGCTCCATCGACAGGCGCGTCCGCATCGAGGGATTGAGAAACGCCAGCGCGACGGCTTTTCCCTCCAGCGGCTTGTGGGACGGCTTCGTGTGTTTGAACTCCCGCGCGCGGGCCAGCAGAAACTCGAGCTCCGGCGCCGTGAAGTCCTGCGTGGTGATGAAATGACGCCCTTTAAGATTCATGATGGAGCGATCCTATCAGGTGTGGAATGAACTCGTCAACGTGCGCCCGCGTCAGCGTCAACGGAGGGAGCAACCGCAACACGCCGGGCTCGTCCGCCGTGCCGACGATCACTCCTTGCGCCAAGAGATGCTTCTGGATCGCGCCCGCGTCGGCCTCGACCTTGATCCCCGCCATGAGAGCGAGCCCGCGGACCTCGAGCACGCCCCGCACGCCGCGCAGCTTCTCCGCGAGGTACGCTCCCGTATCTCGCGCGTTGTCCGGCAGTCGCTCCTCGCGCATCACCTCGAGCGTGGCCTTCATCGCGGCCATCGCCAGCGGGCCGGCCCCGAACGTCGCGCCGTGTTCGCCGTACGACACGCGCTCCGCGATCGGCTTGGACACGAGGACCGCCGAGAGCGGCACGCCGCTGGCGATGCCTTTGGCCAGCGTGATGAGGTCGGGGACGACGTCATGGCGCGGCGCGAAGAACAGCCGGCCCGTGCGGCCGATGCCCGTCTGCACCTCATCATAGATGAGCAGGGCCTCGTGACGGTCGCAGAGACCGCGCAGCCCCTGGAAGTACTCTGCCGATGCGGTCTTGACGCCCGCCATCGATTGGATCGGCTCGAGAATGACCGCGGCGGTCCGGTCGTTCACCGCGGCGGTCGCGGCCGCGAGATCCCCGAACGGCACCAGCGTCGTGCCGGGGACGAGCGGTGGAACGCGGTAGCGTTCGACGCCGGTCACGCTCATCGCCCCCGCGGTGCGGCCGTGGAACCCTCCCTGCATGGCGACGATTGCCGCGCGGCCGGTGTGTTTGCGCGCCATCTTGAGGGCCGCCTCGTTCGCCTCCGCGCCGGAGTTCGCGAAGAACGCGTGGGTGAAGCCGGGCGGCGCGGATTGGATGAGGAGCTTCGCCGCCTCGACGCGCAGCGGCAGCCCCGCCACGTTCGAATAGAAGAGCAGCTTGGCCGCCTGCTCCTGAATGGCCTTCACGACGCGGGGGTGACAGTGGCCCGTGGACGCGACCGCGTGGCCGGCGTAGAAGTCGAGGTAGCGCCGGCCGGCCGTGTCCCAGACATACACGTCCTCGCCGCGCGCGAGGTCGATCGGTATCCGCTTGTAGGTGCGTAGGAGATAGGGTTCGAGATCGTTCATCATGGGTGGAGAGGACGCAGAGATGAAATGGATGAAGCGATTCCGCCGGGCCTCCTGAAGGAGCTACCACGGATTTCGCGGATGTTGGCCGCAAGAAGCTTGTTTGTCATGGACGAACCTCTTTACGCCCCCGTCCCGCACGTCTTGCGCCTTCTCCGTCGGTAATCCGCGCAATCCGTGTAATCCGTGGGGATCTTCTCTTCGTCCTCGTCACGGGTTCCCCGGCACGAGTCGCAGCCCGCAGTCCTCCTCGAAGCCGAACATCACGTTGAAACACTGGACGGCCTGCCCGGCCCCGCCCTTGATCAGATTGTCGATCGCCCCGAAGACGATCGCGGTCGATGCGTGCGCCGCGACGCCGATGTCGATGAAGTTGGAGTTCGCGACGTGGGCGACGTTCGTCGTGCCCTTGCCCAGCCGCACGAAACGTTCGCCGTCGTAGGCCTTCCGGAACGCCGCGAGGACCTCGTCGTCCGTCATGGCGCGCTTGAGCGGCACGTAGCTCGTCGTGAAGACGCCGCGCACGAACGGCGCGGAGTGCGGCTGGAAGAGCACCTCGTGGCCGCCGAGCGCCTGGCGAATCTCCGGCGTGTGCCGGTGATGGAACGGCTCGTATCCGAAGAAAGAGAGCGCGCGGAACGGGTGATGCGTCTTCTCCGACGGCTTGGCGCCCGAGCCGGAAGAGCCCGTCTTGCCGTCGATGATGATCGGCCCCGCGACGAGGTCCTGCGAGACGAGCGGCCAGTTCGAGAGGATGCTCGCCGTCGCGAAGCAGCCGCCGACGGCGACGCGCGCGGCCTCGCGGATCCGCCGGCGATGGATCTCGGGGATTCCGGTGACGAAGTCCTTCCGCAAGTCCCACGCCGTGTGCGGCATCTTGTAGTACTTCTCGAACGCGGCGCGATCGGCGAGCCGAAAGTCGCCGGACAAATCGATGATCTTGCCCGCGAGCTTCGGCACGACCGACATCGCCTCGCCGTGCGGCAGCGACAGGAAGGTGACATCCGCCTTCTGGCCGTCGAACTTCTCGAAGCGCAGATCGGAGAGTCCGCGGAGGTTGGGTTGGACTTCGTCGAGGCGCTTGTCGGCGTGTTCGTGGGCGGTGATGCAGGCGATCTTCACGTGCGGGTGCTGCAGGAGCAACCGCACGACTTCGCCGCCGATGTATCCGGAGGCGCCCAGAACTGCTGCGTTGATTTTCATGGCGTGGCCCTCACGCGTGGTGAGCGGGGATCTTCGCCGCCAGGATTCGGTAGAGCTTTTCCCGTTCGGTGAGCGCGTTCGCCGCCGGCAATCCGAGCGTGCCCTCGATCCAATCCGTCCCCGAGCAGTTGTCCGTAGCGGGCCCGCAGATCACGTCGATCGGCACGCCCTTCTGCGCGAGGATCTCCCGGCCGCCCCAGGCGCTCACCAGATCGCTCGCGCAATAGACGACCGCGTCCA
Organism: Planctomycetota bacterium; assembly: GCA_016190155.1. GTDB lineage: Bacteria > Planctomycetota > MHYJ01 > MHYJ01 > JACPRB01 > JACPRB01. Next base: position 34,706 of record JACPRB010000291.1, on the reverse strand, counting down.
CGTTGGACATGAACGAGCGATCCTCGAAGATGCTGTCGACGTGGTAGTGCCCGAGGATGCCGTCGCCGAGCTCCATCACGATGAGGTCGGCCTCGTCGTCGAGCGCGCCGGCCAGGCTGCGCGCGATGGCGGACACGTCTTCCGCGTCGACCGTCGACGGGACCCCGCAATCGAGGAACGTGTACGTCTTGACGGCTCCGGCGATTTCCATGCGGCGCACGTCTTTCATGCAGCCCACGCCGGAGACCTTCGCGGCGCCGACGCGGAGGCCGCGTTTGGAGAACATCTGCACGATTTCCGCGCACGCGGCGGTCTTGCCGACGTTCATGCACGAGCCGAGCACGAGGATGATGGGTTTGGACGGGCCGAGGATCGGGACCTCCGGCAGCGCGTGCTGCCTGAGCGTTACGGGCCGGCGGCCGTGAACAACCGCGCCCAGGAGCTCGACGTCGACGGCAGGCCCGAGATCCTTATGGCCGTCGATGGCTCGTCCGATGACGCCGCCGAGGTTCAGCAGCTGCAGCCGATCGCCACCGGCGACCTTGACGGGGGCGTACCCGACGTATCCGCGCAGGGCCTGCCGGCTGCCCAGCACGCCGGCGATGATGTCGCCCGGCTTGACGCGCGAGAACGACCCGTCGGCCAGCTCGATGTCCGGGTACATCGGATTCTCCGTGAGCGCGCGGACGACGACGACGACGCCCGGCTCGGGAGTAAACGACCGCGTGATCTCCACCGGGTTGACGGGGGCCACGCGGGCCGTGGAAGAGGCGAACTTCTCGACCTGGATGCTACTCACCGTGCGCTCCTCTGAGGCCGGCCAGCCTCTTGCGGACCTGATCCGTTCCGGTGCCGCCGGGGGAGTTGCGTCGCGCCACCGACACCCGCGGGTCGAGCAGGTCCAGCGCGTCTTTCTCGAACGCGGGGTTGAATCTCCGAAGCTCCTTGAGCGACAGCCGCGCCAGCTCCTGCCGGCGCTCCGCGCAATGGCGCATGATTTGGCCGACCGCGGCGTGCGCCGAGCGGAAGGCCACTCCCTTGCGCACGAGGTACTCGGCCAGGTCCGTCGCGAGCATCTGGGAGTTGTGGGAGACCTGTTCGAGGCGCGCCACGTTCACCTCGAGCTTCTCGAAGGCGAGCGACATCGCTCTCAGGCAGCCCAGCGACGTATCCGCGGCCGCGAACATCGGCCCCTTGGTCATCTGCAGGTCGCGGTTGTAGCCGAGGGGCAGCGCCTTGAGCGTGGCCAGCAGCTCGCTCACGGCGCCGAACACGCGGCCCGCCTTCGCGCGCACCAGCTCGATCATGTCCGGGTTCTTCTTCTGCGGCATGATGCTGGAGCTGGTGCACAGCTCGTCGGGCAGCTCGACGTAGCCGAACTCCGGCGCCGACCACAACACGAGCATCTCCGCCATCTGCGAGAGGTGCACCATGAGCAGCGCGCACGCCACCGTGAGCTCCACGCAGAAGTCGCGATCCCCCACGGCGTCGAGCGAATTCGAGAACGCCCCCGCCAGGCTCAGCTCGCGCGCCACGAACGGCGGATCGATCGGCAGCGACGTGCCCGCCAGGGCGCACGCGCCCAGGGGCGACACGTTCAGCCGCTCCCAGCACGACGCGAACCGCGAGGCGTCGCGCGCCAGCGCGTCGTACCAGGCCAGCAGCGCGTGCGCGACGTGGATCGGTTGGGCGTGCTGCAGGTGCGTCACGCCCGGCATGATGACCTTCTCGTGCTGCTGGGCGCGCGCGCCCAGGATGTCCTGGAGGGTGCGGATCGCGCCGATGATCGCGTCGCACTCCTGCGCCGCCCAGAGCCGCAGATCGAGGGCGACCTGATCGTTGCGGCTGCGCGCGGTGTGCAGCTTCGCGCCGGCCGGCGTGATCTGCGTGAGCCGGTGCTCCACGTTCATGTGCACGTCTTCGTAGGCCGGATCGAGCGTGAACTTGCCGGCCTGCCACTCGGCGAGGATCTTTTGGAGGCCGTGCGTGATGGCGTCGCGCTCGTCGTGGGAGATCAGGCCTTGCTGCGCGAGCATCTTGGCGTGCGCGATCGATCCCTGGATGTCGAACGGCACGAGCCGGTCGTCTTCGCGCACGGAGGCGACGAATTCCGCGTTGTACGGGTCGATGGCCTTGCTGAAGCGTTCGCGGAGGTTCTTGGCCATGGCTACGCGTCCCATCCCCCGCGCCGGTTCAGCGCGAGTCTCAAGCCGTTCATGCGGATGAATCCTTCCGCGTCCTTGGAGTTGTAGGTGGCGAACGTGTCGAAGCCGGCCACCTCGGGGTTGTACAGCGACACGGGCGACTTGCGGCCGACGACGGCGCAGGAACCCTTGTACAGCTTCAGGCGCGCGGTACCGGTCACTCCCTTCTGCGAGGCCTCGATGAACGCGCGCAGGGCCTTCATTTCCGGCGAGAACCAGAAGCCGTAGTAGACGAGCTCCGCGAACTTGGGGACGAGGCCGTCGCGCAGGTGCATCACCTCGCGGTCCATCGTGAGTGATTCGACGGCGCGGTGCGCGGCATGCAGGACGGTGACGCCCGGGGTTTCGTACACGCCGCGCGATTTCATGCCGACGAAGCGGTTTTCGACGAGATCGACGCGGCCGACCCCGTGGGCGCCGGCGATCTCGTTGAGCGTCGTCACGAGCTTCGCGGGCGTGAGCGTCCGGCCGTCGACGGCCGTGGGGACGCCGTCCTCGAAGGCGACTTCCACGAAGGCCGGCTCGTCGGGGGCGTCTTCGGGATTGCGGGTCATGCGGAACATGTCGCGGGGCGGTTCGGCCCAGGGGTCTTCGAGGATCCCGCCCTCGTAGCTGACGTGCATGAGATTCGCGTCGGTCGAGTACGGTTTCTCCTTGGTGACGGGCAGCTCGATGCCGTGTTTCTGCGCGTAGTCGATGAGTTGCGGGCGCGAGGTGAACTCCCATTCGCGCCAGGGGGCGACGACCTTGAGGTCGGGCGCGAGCGCGCGAGCGGTCAGCTCGAAGCGCACCTGGTCGTTGCCTTTGCCGGTGGCGCCGTGAGCGACGGCGTCGGCGCGCTCGGACTGGGCGATCTTGACGAGGACTTTGGCGATGAGCGGGCGCGCGATGGAGGTGCCCATGAGGTAGGCGCCTTCGTAGACGGCGTTGGCCTTGACGCAGGGGAAGACGTAGTCGCGCGCGAACTCCTCGCGCAGGTCGACGAGGTGGACCTTGTCGGCGCCCGTCTTGGTCGCCTTGCGCGAGACCGCGCCGAGGTCTTCGCCCTGTCCGATGTCCGCGATGAAGGCGACGACGGGGCAGTCGTACTTCTCCTTGAGCCAGGTCAGGATGACGGACGTGTCCAATCCGCCCGAATACGCCAACGCGATCTTCTTCATGGTGTCCTCACGTGTGCGTCGGTTCTGAGGTTCAGGAGGCGCCGGGCCAGCGTCCGGGCGCGGGTTCCCTCGCGGACGACGACGAGCAGCGTATCGTCGCCGGCGACGGTGCCGAGGATCTCGGGCCACTGCAGGTGATCCACGGCGACGCCGACGGCGTTGGCGCTGCCCGGGTCGGTCTGGACCACCACGAGGTTGCCCGACCAGTCCGCGGCCTTGACCAGGCGCGCCAGAAGGGCCGTCGATTCCGTGCGGACGACGGGCGTCACCTCCTCGACGGTGGCGTAACGGGTGCCTCCGCCGTCGGCCGCCTTGAGCAGGCCCAGCTCATGGATGTCGCGCGAGAGCGTGCCCTGGTTGACGTCGTGCCCGCGCGCCTTCAAGAGGCGCCGCAGCTCCAGCTGGGTGGCCACGCGCCGCCCGCGCACGAGGTCCAGGATCGCCCGCTGCCGTTCCGCCTTCCGAGTCATGGTCGTCTGCAATATTATGCGCCTACTGTACAATTTTATGCATCTTGGTCAACATCTATTTCGACGGAAATTCGCCCCGCCCGTTACGAAGGTTGGGGGTATAATTACCCTTTGAGGAACTCCGTAGGGACCATGGAAGACCCCAAGTGCGCCAATCACTGGTACAAGGCCGCGGTCACGGACTGCCAGCAGTGCCACAAGCAGATCTGCGAGGCGTGCGTGGTCAATGAGGGGGGCGGGCCGTTCTGCGCGGAATGTGCCGCCGCGAAGGCGGGCGGCGCGGCGCCTGCCGCCCCGTCCAAGGCGCCTTCCGGAGCCCCCGGCGGAGTCGAAGACGTTCTCGACAACGTCTTCGGTCGCGAGGAGTCGAGCGCGCAGGTGGTGCTCTCGGGAGCGCCGCCCGCTTCTCCGGAGACGGCCCCGGCGTCGTCGGATGTCCTGTCCCGGCTGGATCAGGGAGGCGACCAGGCGTCCGATGAGGGCGTCGACTCCGAAGTCCCGCCGATCCCGGAAGAGGAGGAAGAGAAAGAGCAATTCCCCGCGGCGCCCGATTCGACGCTGGCCAGATTCGCCGGGCGCGAGACCGAGACGATCCTGGACATGACGCCGGGTCCGATGACGTCGTTGCCTCGCACTCCGCTGCCGCCCCAGGCGGAGGCGGCCCTCGGGGGGCTGGTCGGAGCAGGTCCGACGGATGGAGAGCAATCGCCGTCGCTGGAGTCGCCCGAATCGGAGGGACCGCCCGCGCCTTCGCTGCCGACGACGCCGACGCTCTTGGTGCCCGCCGAGGAGACGCGTTCTCGCAAGGGCTTGTTCATCGCCCTGGGCGTGGCGGCCGTTCTGGCGATCGGCGTGATGTGGAGGGTCATGACCGCCGAGGGGCCGAAACCGGAACCTAAGCCGCAGCTTGTGGCGAACGTCAAGCCGGTGGAGCCGGAGCCGAAGGTGGAGCCGAAGATCGAGCCGAAGGTGGAGCCGGAGCCGAAGGTCGAGCCGAAAGTCGAGCCCAAGGCGGAGCCGGAACCGAAGGTCGAGCCGAAAGTCGAGCCGAAGGTGGAGCCGGAACCGAAGGTCGAGCCGAAGATCGAGCCGCCCGTGCAGGAGCCTCCCAAGCCCGAACGTGTCGCCAAGGTCTTCAATCCGTGGGAGAAGGAGTCGATCGGCGCGTGGTTCCGCTTCATCACCGTCGCGGAATCGGGCGAGGAATCATGGAACGACGTGGGCCTGCGGTCACGAGGATCGAACACCGTCGTGGTGGCGTCGCAGATCCACAGCGGCGGCGAGGCGCAGCCCATCCGCGAAGAGCACATGAGCTTGGCCGAGTCGGAGAAGGTCGGCGAGGAAACGATCGACACCGCTACGATCCGCCTGGAGTGCGACATCTGGCGGACACCCTCGTCCGGGCGTGAGGAATGCGTGTGGCGTGTTCGCGAAGGGCGTCACGCGGGCGTGATCGTCAAGACGGACGAGAAGGAGCAGATTCGAAGCCTGCGCGAAGAGAAGATCTCCGTCGGCCACCGCGCGTTCGACTGTCTCGTCGTCGAAACCGCTTCCGGCACCCGATGGGTGTCGGCGGCCTGTCCCGTGGGAACGGTGAAGAGTGTCCGCGGGAAGGCCAAGACGGAGATGACGGCCGTAGGGCGCGTCTGGCTGGTGCGTCCCCCGTTCCCGCCGGACGAGAAGGCCGCCAAGACCAAGAGACTCCTGGGCGACGCGGCGGAGCTGTTACACGCGGCCGTCCCTCTCTACAAGGAGATCTCCGATCGGTTGGAGCCGCTGCCCGCGGCGCCGTCCGAACTTCGGACGCTCCTCAAGAAGGCGGAGCAGGTGGAGGACAAGCTCTATAACGCCCAACTGCGGTACATGCTCGTACGCGACGAGGCTTCGGACCGGATCACGGTGGAGCGGCGGCTGCGTGATATCGAGTCGCTGCTGGGGACGATCCGCAAGATCGCACGGCGGCTGAGGGAGAGGCTGCAGTAGGCCACCCGTTCAGACGCTGAGTCCGCCGCGAGCAGCCTCTTCCATCCGGCGCACTTGCTTGCGTGACCTTCTCTGACCCCGGTTGAAGCTCCTGCAACGACGGATTTCAGCCATCTCACCCTCATCCAATCTCCGCATCCTCCTTCGTCTACTTGTGGTTGGGGAATCTCTGGACTTTCCGCGGCTCTCAGCGGATTCGGCGTTTTCGGCGGTAAGAAAGCGTGCTGTTGGTCCAGAGTCGTGAAGGAAACTCTGTTTTCGTCGAATCAGGAGAGCGGAGGAGCCTCTGATGGGGTTGGGTCTCGTTGCCGGCGCGTTGCTGGCGTGCCTTGCCATTGCAGGCCAGAACGGATCGCCGGCCGACACGCTCGACCGGGGTCTCCTGGAGAAGGCCTACCGCCATACCCTCTCGCGCATCCCGGAACTCGACGCCGCGTTCCGGTCGGCTGAGGCGGAAGGAGTCGAGCTGTTCTTGTACGGGGGCGTGGCACGGAACGTGGGCTTCTTCTCCAAGCAGCAGCTCCTGCGGAAAGGACAAGCCTTCTTTCTCGAGACAGCGCCCATCGCGCTGGAAGACGTGGTGGGACCGTACTCGGATCTCGACCTGATCGTCGGCGGGTCGTCCGATGCGGCGACGCGATTGGAGTCCGCACTCAAGCAGCAGTTCCCCGAAGGAGAGCGGTTCCACAAGTGGGATGTGCGGACCGTAGAGTACCTGCAGCAACCGTGGCAAGTCACGCAGGGATACGAGCCCATCAGCAAGATCCTCGTGGGGAAGGACGGGTTCGTGGAATTCGACTGGCGGTGGACGGCGTTCGGGGAATCGCTGACGGAGCGGGGCGTCGCTGAGATCCTCTCGGGAACTATCACGTACGTCCGCAACCCTCGCTATGGGCAATCGCAGCCGTACCAGTCGCAAGAACATCACGAATTCCTCGAAGCGCTCCGATACCTGCGGTTCCTGCATGAGTTCGAGGGCGTGCGTCCCGACGAGGCCTCGCTTGAGTCCGCCCGCGCGATTTTGAAGGAGGCGGCCGCTTCAGGCGAGGTCCAGCGCTTCCTGTCGAATCCGCTTTTCAAGACTCGCGTGGAGGTCGCGCTTCGAAAGCTGCAGTACACGTCTCTGGACAACGTCCGCTTGATGAAGGACCTCACGGAGATCGGCCTCTTGGATGTGGCCAGGGGGATGGGACTGGAAAAGCAGATTCGAGTTCCGTTGACGGAGGGCTCGATGCCGGCCGGCGATGGACGGAAGCTGGGGCAGGCCCTGACCGTCTTTCACGGGACGAAAGGGTACCCGGAGGCGTGGTCGATCGGCAGGGGCGGCCCGTTCGTGACGACCTATGTCGATCCTTGGGCCTTGTTCACGTCGACGGACGTCCAGGTGGCGCGCGGCTACTCTCATGAGGGCGCCAGCGACTACATTCTGAAGATCACGCTCTCGCCCGACGCGCGCATCGGCGAGGACTTGCTGATCGACGGCAACGTCATTCGGATTCTGACGCGTCGCGCGATTGAGCACATCGAGCGGCCTCTGACGTCGATCGAGCTGAAGGGACGGATTCTCGGCGCGTTGTCCCGCAACGATCCTGAGTCGGCGCGGCTGGTTTCCGAATCGGTGAGAGAGCTCGGCTGGCGCCTTGAACAGGGGAGCATCCCCGCCCTTCGCGTCATGAAACAGGTTTTTCGTTCGGAGGTGGTGCAGGCCTATCCGCAGCTTCTTTCCGATTTTCGCAGTTATGTCGCTCGGGTGCGGAACGCGGATTGGGGGAACGACTTCTGGAGCCGCCAAAGGAAGGAGGAGCGGAGGAACATCCTGGAGCTGGCGGCGGTGGCTCCGCCGGAATCGGCGGGTTCCGAGTTCGATGGTTTGCGGGAAGAGATGGACGGGCTGAGGCGGAAGCTCTTCGACAGCATTCTGAACGACCTCCGCGGCTTGCGCCCGGAGGACGCCGTCAAGGCCTATGACTTGCGCGACGGGTTGGTCTGGCTGGGAAGCGTCTTGCCGACTTATTCCCGCAAGGCGGAGATCCTGCAGTCGATCGGCGACATTCTCAGGGAGACGCAGGCGGATCCGGTGCGGCAGCTGCAGATCCTCTATCTGCTGGAAGCCGCTTCTCAAGACGACGCCGTCAAGCGGGAGGTGTTCGGCGCGACGGACGCCTTCCTTCAGCAAGGAGCGGTGGAGGCGGTATTTCAGACGAAGGTCCCCAGTGATTTCGACAATCCCAACCTCCAGCGCCTCGTCACGCTCCTGCAGAAGGTCGGCAGGCTCTCGGAGGTCTACGCGACGCTCCCGCGCGGGCAGCGGTTGCTGCTGATCAAGGCCGGCGTTCGAGTCGACGCCGATCGGGCGTTTTTCGAGGAAGTCGCACGGACGGACCCGGATGGAGACTTGCGGCTTGAGGCTTGGAGAATGCTGCTCGGTCTCTATAAGGCGGATCCGACGCGGGGAATTCCGGAGACCTTGAGGTTCGAGAATCACCTTGCGGTTCAACGCGGGCTCTTGGAGATCCTGGTACATCTCAAGCCGATGATCCCGGGGGGCGCCGATGTCATCGAGGGATGGGCGTTTCGAACGCGTGATCCGGAAACGTTCCTCAAGTGGGCCAATAACCGGTATGTGGATCAAGAGGTGCGACAGGCCATTCTGAACGGTCTGGGGCGGCGTCCGGCGGGGGATGTCCCGGCGATCGCCGGCGAGAAGATCCTGGCTGAAGACGTGCGCCAAACCCCCGCGTGGTCGGAATCTCCTGCGTCGCCGGATTCCCGGTTCGCGTCGGCCGCCGTGTGGGGCGCCCTGGAATCTCTCGAGAGCGGGTCGGCGGCGGAGGCCCAAGGGGCGGTCGCGGGGATGCGGGATCGGATGGAGGCGTGGCGTCGCGCGGGCGGGTTGCCCGAGGGGCCCGACGGGTATGTCTCCAGCCTTCTGGCATTGACGCGGTTTGCGGCGCATCCGATTGCCGCGGCGTCGAAGGACTTTCGCGCGGCCTTCGACGGGATCCGCGGCATGCTGGCCGAGCGGGCCGTTCGCGGGCTGTTCTCCTATCCGACCGGTTCTGTCGATTTCGAGGACGCCATGGGCTTCTTGAAGTCCCAGGACGCCGATTCGATCTACCGCTCGTACAGCGCTCTTCCGTCCGACCGGCGCCGGCGGTTGCTCTGGAGCGACGTTCCGCCGGCGTTTCTGCGGGATGTCGTCGATGCCGACCCTTCTCCCGAGAACCGGACGCATGGTTGGCTGGCGCTGAGCAAGAGATCCTCCGACATCTTCCTCAGGGCGGCCCGACAGTCGTTGCTCCTGGAACGGAACGCGCGGGTCCAGTGGTTCGCCATGGCGAATCTCTTGCGCATGTCCCCTTCGCCCGAATCCTTGGCGTTGACCTCTCAGGTGGCCAAGGAGGCCGGTCACCCCGGCATCGTCGGAGTGCTCTTGGCGTTCGCGCGAGGGCAGTCCGGCTTCGATCAAGCGAGTCGGGACACTCGATTGGCCATTGAAGAAGGTTTGCGGGCGAGACAGGATGGCGATCAACTGTTGCGGCAGCCCGGACCGAGCCCCAACACGCCTCAGGCGCCGGAGGAAGAGGATGCGCGGGAGACGCCGCGTTGGGTTCGCGAGCAGCAAGGGGGCGTCCAGGGGACTCGAACGGATGCCGTTGTGGGTGTGCTCTTCCCGGAGGAGGCGTCTTCGTCAGGTTCGCTTTGGTTGCGTTGGGCCGGGAAGGTGCTCCGGACGATTTTGCGGCCGCGCGCCATCGATACGCTCGACGAGTTGCGTCGAATGGAGGCGCGCGGGGCTCGCATGCGCAGGGTGAAGTGAAAACCCCGGGCGAGATCGACGACACCTTGTCGAAGCGCTACCTCAGTTCGTGAGTAGAGCGGGTTAGAAGCCGCTGGGGCTCACTGCGGGTAGCCAGCGCAGCACGTGGGAGTCCGCGACCTGGGTCGTCAGCAGGGGGTCGTCCTGGAAGATGCGCCGCAGGCGAGGCTTGCGTCGCGATCTCGGCCCTTCCTGAGACGGAGGCGTCTCGCGGCGGATGTCGGGAGGCGTCTGCTTGGGACCCTTGAGCGCCTCTTCGGCCTTGCGGGCGGCTTCCTTCATCGACTCGAGATCCTGATCTTCCTGCTGGCGTGCGACGAGGTGCAGTCCGCTGATCAGATGTCCCTCCGCATACTCCCAGCCGGTCTGTCCGACGTTCACCCGGACGGGGCTCGGCAGCACCACGGAGGTCCCGTCGCCCAGGAGCCGGATGGCCCGCCGATTGTGCGTGGCCAGGACGAGCGAACTACCCGCGCGTTCGGCCCGCACGCCCGGTTCCAGCACGAGCGTGCCGGTCTCGAAGCCGACCTCGACGGCTCTCGTCAGAGGTTCGACGCACGAACCCGAGGCGAGCACCGCGCCGATTTTCTTGAGCGTCGCTCCTTGGACGAGCGTGTCGCCGACGCGCACGCCGTCGGTCTCGAAGCGCGCGTTGGGGTCTGCAGCGAGCAGGGAAACGGCCAGAGTCAGGATCATCATATGAAGAGAGTCTAGCCCACCCGGACGCGTTGTCAAGGCGACCCTCGGAGGGAAATCCCAAACCGCGGCGCGGTGACCAACCGAAAGGGCCGCAAGCGCGGGCCACGCAGAAAACCAACCACGGATTCCGCGGATGGCGCGGATGTCGGCGGCAGGAGACTCCTCCGTCATGGAAGAGCCTCGCCCTCATTACGTCCTTGTCCGACAGGTCCCGTGCCTTCTTCGTCCACGATCCGCGAAATCCGTGATCACTCTCTTGGAAGGCCACATCTGAACGCTTGCGGAGCTTCTTCTCGAAACATGAAGATTTCGGCCCTTAGGAACGCCACATCCCACGGACGGCGCATCGCCGCGTTCCATGCAAACCGTGGGTCGGTTCTCGGGAGTTCCAGGATGAGTCATCCATATATTTAGAAATCAAAAAATTACAATATATGTTGCACATACGGTATTCGTGGTGTATGAATTTTGCGACACACAAATCACCGGGCGTTCGCTCCACACGCCGTATTCGCAGCCGTACCGGGGGGAGGCGCCGCGGGGTTAGGGAGGAACCGTATCGTGAATCACCGGAATGCATGGGCGGTTCTCATACTCTGTGCGGCGTTCCCGGCGTCCGCCGCGGCCCAGAACTTCGGCCAGGAGTGGATCGATCGCGTGACGCACGAGCTGGAGCAGGAGGGGCCGCTGACGGCCAAGCCCGTCAAGCTCCAGGGGTTCGCGGGCCTCGCGTATTTCTTCGACGACAACGTGTTCCTGGACGAGGACAGCGCGGAATCGGATTCGATCATCGTCCCCTGGGTGCGCGGGCGGGTCGATTACTCGGAGCCGAACTTCGACGCGGTCGCGGACCTGCTCCTCAACTACAAGGCGTACACGAGCGAGGACGACGAATCGGCGGACGAGGAACGTTTCTTCGGGCGCGCGCGCTACGAAGGCGCGAAATTCCGGGCGGAGATCGGGGAGATCCTGCGGCGCGAGAGCGATCCGGTCGACGTGATCTTCGTCGATCGCGTGGATCGCATCGTCAGCGGCACGTTCCCGCGCTTGTCCTACGACGTGACCAACACCGTGAGCGCGGAGCTGGCTTCCGAAATCCAGTTCGTGAGCTTCGACGACGATGCCTTCTCCGCGGCCGACAACGTCACGGTCCGCGTCGAGCTGGGCGGCGTGTACCGGATGTGGGAGGACACGGAGCTGTTGCTGCAGCTCGGGTTGCTCATGATCGACTTTGACGATGCCGCTTCCGTCGACAGTCAAGGATGGTATTTCCGCGGCGGCTTCCGGGGGCCCGCCATGGAACGTCTGTATGTGGACGCGTACGCGGGCGTAACGGGCATCGAGTCGGATGAGTTTCCCGGTACGAGCGACGCCGCGTCCCATGACACGATGGATTTGGGACTGTACGCGCGTTATGAGGCGAGCCCCAACCTGCGGTTGAACGGGGACTACGCCCGGCGTTTCGCGTTCGGCGTGGGGACCGATCCGTTCCAGGTGATCGACCGGTTTCTGGTGCTGGCGGAGTACGACGTCACGCCCGAGATCGTCGCGCGAGGACGGCTGCAGTTCGAGCACGCGCATACCGCGATGGGCAACACTCGGGATTACATGAGCCTCGGCTTGGGAGCGACCTATCGGATCACCTCCGAGGTGGTCGCCGAGGGCGGACTCACGTGGCGGCAAGGCGACCGGGGCTCCTCCGGAGGCGATTTCGACAACGTGATCTTCAATCTGGGAGCGGCGGTAAGCTTCTGAGATCGAGGGGTAGTCACGCGCCCGTGGACAACTCACAGCGAGTCATGACGATGGACACCGCAAAGGACGGGGCGTCTCTTCGGCAGATTCTGCTGATCCTGCGGCGCCGCTGGAGGCTGCTGGCGATCCTGTGGGCCGCGACCATGGCGGTCGGCGCGGTGTACACGTTCAGCGCGACCAAGCTCTACCGGCCGCAAGTGAACTTGGAGATCCGGCCGGAGACGCCGCTGGTCTCGTCGGACACGCCGGACGCGGCGCTCCTGGCCAGCCGCACGATGTGGGAGAACTACTACCGCACGCAGGAGACGATTCTCTCCAGCCCGACGCTTCTGGAGACGACGCTGCGGGCTTTGCCCCCGGCGATCCGCCGGGAGTATGAATCGAAGCCGGATCCGGTCAAGGCCTTCGCCAAGCAGGTGGACATCGAGAAGGTCCGGACGAGCTTCATCCTGAAGGTCGGCTTCGTGGATCCCGACCCGGAGAAGGCGCAACAGATCGTGAACATGCTGGTGAAGCTGTATTTGGAGGATGCCAGCAGCCGGCTGCGCGAGGTGAAGTCGGAGGCGATCGAGGTGCTTTCGAAGGAGGCCTTGCCTTCGCTGCGCCAGCGCGTGGACGAGGCGGATCGGGTGCTGCAGCAATTCAAGGCGGAGACGGGGTTCGTCGATTACGAGGAGCAGTACGCCTCGCTGGTGGAGTCGCGGCGCAAGGTGGTCGGGCGCCTGACGGAGATCCGGCTCAAGCGAGCGAATCTGCGGTCGGAGCTCGAGGCGCTCTCGGGGTACGGCGCGGACGGCGTGACGGGGTTGTATAATCCGGTGTTTCACGCGACGCGCGCGCTGGAGACGCTGGCGCAGGAGCGCTCGAAGATCGTCGAGGAGATCGTCAAGGAATCGAAGGTCCTCAAGGAGAAGCATCCGCGGCTGGTGGAGCTCCGGCTGGGGCTGTCGGCGGTGGAGGAGAAGATTCGCGAGGCGATCCGAGGGACGCTATTGGCGCTGCAGACGGATCTGGACGCGGTGGAGCGCGAGGAGAAGTCCCTGGCGGAGGAGCAGGCAAGGGTGGAGGGGGCGATGTCGGAGGCCAGCCGCCGGCTGACGCAGTTCAAGCGGCTCGACACGGAGCTGGCGACGGCGAAGGATCTCTACCACTCGTATCTGAAGAAGCACGGCGAGACGACGGCGACGTCGGGGTCGGCGCTGAACAGCGTGAGCGTGCGCGACTGGGCAAAGGTGGAGGCGAATCCATGGAAGCCGAACGTGATGATGAACCTCGCGCTGGCGCTGGTGATCGGCATCATCCTGGGCACGGGGGCGATGCTGGTCGCGGAGCAGCTCGATGACCGGATCGCGTCGCCCAACGAGGTAGAGGCGTTCGTGGGGCTGGACGTGCTGGCGGTGGTCCCGAAGCTGAAGGGGGCGGTCGCCGCGGGCGAGAAGCCGGTCCTGCTGGGGCAGGAGTCGCCGATGCCGGAGTTCGAGTCGTTCCGCGGTCTTCGCGCGCAGGTGGTGACGCGGCTGGAGAAGATCGCGGGGGCGAAGGTGATCGCGATCCTGAGTCCCTTGGAGGGCGAGGGGAAGTCGACGGTCGTGGTGAATCTGGCGCGGGCGTTGGCGATCGAGGGCCGGCGGGTCTTGATCATGGACGCGGATCTGCGCAAGCCGCAGCTCAGGCCGTGCTTCGGGTCGCGGGAGGGCGTCGGACTCGAGGAATTGCTCAAGGGCGAGGCGACGTTCGAGCAGGCCGTGCAGCCCAGCGACATCCCGTGGGTGGATGTGCTGGGGCTGAAGCAGGGGATGAAGGGGGCGGGGGAGCTGGCCAGTTCGCCGCGCTATCAGGACGCGCTGAAGGCCGCGCGCGAGAAGTACGATTACGTGATCGTTGATTCCGCGCCGGTGGCGCTGGTGTCGGAGTCGGCGCTCATCGCGCGCCGGGCGGACGCGGCGATCTTGGTGGTGCGGGAGCGTCAGACGGGTCGCGGGGTCGCCGGCTTCGCGAAGAAGCGGTTGCACGAGATGGAGGTGCGGGTGCTCGGCGCGGTGCTCAACGCGGCGGTTCCGGACGGCGGCGGGTACGGCTACGGATACGGGTACGGCTATTACTATTATTATTCGAGCTACGGGAAGTCGGCTACGGGGTAGATCCTAGCGTGGAGTGCGGCATGAAGGTTGGTCGCCACAAGATCCTGCTGGTGTTGACGGATGTGGCGGTTCTCTCGGGCGCCTACGCGTTCGCGTATTGGTTGCGGTTGGGCACGGCGGGTTTTGGGCGCCACCTTGGCGTCTTCAGCGAGACGTTGCCGTTCGTGCTGCTGGTGTCGCTCTTCTTCCACATGCGCTACGGGCTGTTCAACGCGGTCTTGCGCTATGCAAGCATCGATACGGCCGTCGCGGTGGTGAAGGCGGTGGGGCTGGCGGTGCTGACCTCCTCCATCACGATGTTTCTCCTGTTTCGGTTGGAGGGTGTGCCGCGCAGCGTGTTCCTGATCTACGCCATGGCGGCGGTTCTGGGGATCGGCGGATCGCGGTTGTTGATTCGGCTCTTGCGCACGGGGTTACGTCCGACGCCGAAGGAGAACGCGTGCCGGGTGCTGCTGTACGGGGCGGGCGATGCGGCGGAGCAGGTCATCCGGAGTCTGATGGCGGCGTCGCATTTGGATTACGATCCGGTGGGCATCCTGGATTCGGATGTGTCGCTCCGTGGCCGCGCGATCTTGGGGCAGAAGGTCTACGGAGATATTGGAGCGCTTCGCGAGGTCGCGCACGCCACGGGGGCGAATGAGCTGTGGGTCTGCGTGCAGGACATGGCGGGAGAGAGTTTGCGGGAGCTTTATCGCGCGGCGAGCGAGGCACGGCTTCGAGTGAAGATGTTGCCGAAGCTGGAGCGGGGTTTCGTCGAGAGCGATCTGGCCGCCATACGCGACGTGAACATTGCGGATCTGTTGCGCCGTCCGCCGCGCGAGCTGGATCGGGAGCGCCAGCGGGGGTGGGTGCAAGGGCGGCGGATCTTGATCACGGGGGCGGGCGGGAGCATCGGCAGCGAGTTGGCGCGGCAGGTATGGCGGCTGGGGCCGTCGCACCTGGCGCTGTGCGACGCGAGCGAATCCAACCTCTTCGAGATCGATCGCGAGTTGCGCAACGGGTCGAAGTCGGCCGCTTTGAGGCCGTATCTGATCAACGTGCGCGATACCGAGGCCGTGCGATGGATGGTGGAGGAAACCAAGCCGGACATCGTGTTCCACGCGGCGGCCTACAAGCATGTGCCGATGGTGGAGATGCACCCCTGCGAGGGGGTGCTGAACAACGTGCTGGGGCTGCAGAACGTGGCGCTGGCGGCCAAGGAGGCGGGGACGGGCTATTTCGTGTTCATCTCGACGGACAAGGCGGTGCGGCCGTCGAGCGTGATGGGGGCGACGAAGCGATTGGGGGAGATCCTGGTGCAGGCCCTCTCGCGAGAGGGGAGCACGCGCTATATGGCGGTGCGGTTCGGGAACGTATTGGGGAGCAGCGGGAGCGTGGTACCCATTTTCCAGGATCAGATCCGGAAGGGCGGGCCGGTGACGGTGACTCATCCGGAGATGACGCGCTATTTCATGCTCATCAGCGAGGCCGTGGAGTTGGTGATCCAGGCCGGCGCGATGGGCAAGGGCGGGGAGGTCTTTATCCTGGACATGGGCAAGCCGGTGAAGATTCTGGAGATGGCGAGTGATCTTATTCGGCTGATGGGCAAGGAACCGGAAAGAGATGTGAAGATCAAGATCACGGGTGTAAGGCCTGGCGAGAAGATCCATGAGGAGTTGTTGATTTCGCCGGATGCGAGCAAGACGGTTCATCCGGATATCTGGCTCGACCAAGTAGATCCGGCTTTTTCGTGGTCTAGGCTTGTTGCGAGCCTTCAGCAGCTGCAATGTGCTGCCGTTGAAAGGAGTACCGCCGGGACGCTTGGTCTGCTTAGGGACATCCTCCCCGGATTCAAGCCTATGCGCGATGCCACCACTTTGGCGGTGGGCACTGACAACACTGGCGAATCGGAGGCGGTGCGCGCGGTGTCAGCTAGGAGCGCGGCATTTGAAGCTGAGTAGCAGATGAAATCCGGGTTTGCGGCCTGCGAGACTCGCAAGCGTCCAACAGCACGGCATCTGTCACCTCTGACACTACGTGTGAATTTCTATCTCGCGCTTGCAAGCAACTCGATCTACGCGTTGGCTCAGCTGGCGGCGCTGGCAATAATAGCGCGTCTTACTTCTGCCAGCGAGGTCGGAGCTTATGCTTTTGCCCTTGCGGTTGTCACTCCTGTTTTCATGTTCGCTAACCTTTCGCTGAAGTCCATTCAAGCCGCTGATGTGACCAAGGAACATCCATTTGAGGACTACTTCACCCTTCGAGTCATCGTCACTCTTGTCGCGGCGCTCCTCATCATCTGCGCGGCTCCTCTGGCAGCGTATTCGCTGCATGTGTGTGGGCTCATATTGATTGTCGGTCTTTGGAAGGCACTGGAGGCAATCGGTGAAGTATTCCATGGACTTGCGCAGCAAATGGAGCGATGGGACCGCATATGCATCTCAGTGATGCTGAAGTGGGTGCTGGGGGTTGCTGCCCTGTTTGCGATTCTGGCCGCCACGGGCAACATGGCTCTCGGCCTAGCCGCGATCGTGACACTCGCGTTTTGCGTGCTTCTCTTCTACGACACACGCAATAAGTGGCTACTTCAGCCAGATAGGGGCTACATTTGCCGGGAGCCAGCCAGGATCCTCCATCTTGCAAGAGCGGGAGTGCTCGTCGGTGTCGCAACCGGCTGCAACTCGCTGTACATGAATCTGCCCAGGTACTTTATCAACTCGTCTCACGGTCAAAGAGAACTGGGCTTTTATGCGGCACTTGCTCAACTGGCTCTTGCAGGTTCAATCTGTGTAGGTGCTCTAGCTCAATCTTCAACGACTCAGCTTGCTCGACGATATCAAACTGGTGATCGAAGAGGATTCGTCCGCCTTATCGTGCGGGTATTAGCGCTCGGGGGGCTTGTCGGAGTAGCCGGGGTCGTGATCACGATCGCCTTTGGACGAGAGTTGCTGACGTTGATTTACGGTCAACAGTACGCCCCGTACGCGTGGCTATTCCCCTATCTCATGGTAGCTGCTGCCGTAGACCAAATCGGAGCGCTCTTATCATATGACCTCACGGCTACACAGTATTATCGGAGTAGACCTCTGCCCTTCATGCTGATCTACGTTGGCCAGACGCTCTTGACGTTGTTGCTGTGTTTACTTCTTGTCCCAAGCCACGGTCTGAAGGGAGCCGTGATGGCCATCATCGTCTCTGCGTCTGTCGGTTTAGTTGGGAAAATCCTGGCGGCGCTAGATGCAGTCCGCTCAATCAGTGTGCCGCTGCCGAGTACCCCATGAGACAGCTCAGCTTGGCTTCCCATTACCCGGCACATGCTGCAAAGGCCGAAAATGAGTCGCCCAGGGCGCGCCCGCCTTTCGGGTCGAACATGGTCATCTATTTCGCGTTGGCCGGGCCACTGACGATTGCGCCCTTGCTCGTGCTGGAGTTGCGCCTCGCGCTGACAGCTGTAATAGCCCTTCAAGCGGCATGTGTTGTGGGGGTTTATCTCGCCCTCCGCCATGTTTCGGTTAGCTCGCTTGCGGCGCGCAGTCTCTGCTATATGGCAGCGCATGGAGCCGCGATAGGGTTGGTGTATTGCGCTGCCGGGGTCAATTCTTGGTCTCACTGGGCAGAATACTGTCTTCTTTCTGTCGGCTGGACCATAGCCGTTCACGCCGGGTTTAACTTGGGTGCTCTGGCTTCAAATAGACTCTTGGCCGTAATGATTGCCACGCTAGCGCTTGGCGACCTCTTATTATTCATCCCGAGAATCGCCGTCGTGGGGCTGGACTACCGCTCTCCTTGGGGCGGTTCGCTGTGGGTTGGCAGCCTTCTGGTTTGGTATCTCTGTTATAGTCGTCAGATTCTCGGCGTTGTCATGGCCTTGGTGCTGTCGTTGCTCCTAATCGGAGGGGGCGCGGCATCAGGTATGCGATTCTCGGTGCTGAATACTGGCTTTGCGGTGGTGGCGGCGTTGGTGTACGTCGTTCTCCACCGTCTTGCGCTGCCTCAGGCAATACCACGAGCTACGGCGATGTTGGGGGTTGTCGCGGTCATCCTGGTTTTCATGCCCATCAGCGTGACGGATGTTCTCTCGGGAATGATGGATGTTGCTACAAATCGGCTCGGAGCAACCTTGCTCAATCCTGAGGGCCCGTCGTTCGACGAAGATGGGCGGGGACGTGAATTGGAAGCTGAGCTCGCGATCCAGGAATTCGTTGATCGAGGCAGCAATGTTTCGTACTTCACTGGTTTTGGGCATGGATTCGTTTTCGATAACGCCCGCCTAGAGCGCAAAGCTCACATTCATATTACGCCCGTGGCTTTTTATGTTCGTTATGGGATATTGGGTGTTCTGATCCTGGCAATCGTGTGGCTTCTTACAATGGTCAACTTTGTGAGGAGCGCGCTGCGAACATCGACCGATGAGAACGTGATGGATTTTTGTCTGCAACTGACGGCCGCACAGATAATCACGGGTTCTCTTGTGGCAGGTAGCTTTGTGTTCCCGCTAGCTTGGTTCATTGTTGGCGTGGGCCTGGGTTCTGCTCACAGGAGTAGAAGGGCATCAACCGGGGTGGCCTGTTGATCATGCGTCTTCGAGACCGCATATCCTGGATAAGAGACCGCTGTGATGGCCTGCGGGTGCTTCATCTGGGCTGCGCGGATTGGCCATTCACGGCGCGTCGGATTGGGGAAGGCGCCCTCCTTCATAAAGAGTTGGCTGCCGTGTGCGCGCGGCTGATCGGTGTCGACTTATCGGCTGAGGGTATCGCGATGCTCCGAAGTCACTTTCCTGAATGGGAGCTCAATGTCGCGGATGCTTGCGTGTTTGTTCCGAGCGAACCGGTTGACGCTGTTGTGGCATCCGAGCTGATAGAGCATCTCGAGAATCCAGGAATGTTATTGCGGACACTGGCATCGTGGGTTACGCCAACAACAAGACTAATCCTGAGCACTCCTAACGCGTACTCCCTCAAGGGGGCGAGTCGAGCCCTATGCGGTCGTGAATACGCGCATCCTGATCATGTCGTGCATTTCAGCACGACGACATTGACTCAGCTCCTGCGGCGAACAGGCTGGCAGGTTCAAGAGACCGCGTACTACAACGTGACTTCGGGACGGCTATTGGCGTCCATTCCGTCGCGTATGACGTGGTTGTTGACATCGTTGCTCTCGCCCCGGTCAGGTGACGGGGTTCTCGTGTCTGCGACTCGTGTCAGGTAGGTACCTCGGATGCGACTATTGGTATACGCTGGCAATCTATACAAGGGTGGAGGGGTCCAGGTTGCTGTCAATTTCCTGCGCTCCGTAATCGAACGGGGCGGGGAGCACGAATGGCTCTGCGTGTTGTCGACGCAGCTTGCCAAAGAAGGACAATGGCCTGGCAGGCTGCCTCACGCGCGGTTCGCTACTCTTGAGGAACCCGCCGGACATGCATCCCGGTTGCTCTTTAGGGCTGCGCGAATGCGCAAGATAGAGGCTGAGGTTCATCCTGAGGCGGTATTTACAATCTTTGGGCCTCCATACTGGTGGCCTCGAGCACCGCATTTGTGCGGTATCGCTACCCCATGGTTGTGGAGCCCCCACTCACTGGCGTGGTCGCGTCTAGAGTGGCGCCAACGAGCAAGCAAGACGGTCAGCAATTGGTTGAAGATGGCTGGCTTGTGCTCAAGCAGGTGGAACTACGTTGTTGAAACGGCTTCGGCGCGGTCTGCATTGTGCCGGTACCTGCGCAAACCACCCGAGCGCGTGCATGTAGTTAGTAACGCCCCGTCGCAGCCCTTCTATTTGGCTCGGGAGCGCGCGTTTGTCGAAGTCGCGGACTTGCAGGCGGAAGCATTTCGTTTTCTGGTGATGGCTGCCGACTATCCGCATAAGAATCTGGACTTCGTCCCGGCGGTGGCCGATGCGTTGCGACGAGTGACAACGCAACACTTCGAATTCCTCTTCACTTTGCCGACGCCTTCATGGACGCGTATTGTGAGGCGCGCGGAGTCGCTTGGGGTGCTCCGGCACGTTGTGAACGCGGGACCCACGAACGTGGCGGACTGTCCAAAGCTGTATCAACGGGCACACGCCCTGTTTCTTCCTACGCTGCTTGAAGCGTTCACCGCTTCATACCCCGAGGCGATGTTGATGCGGAGACCTATCGCGACTTCTGACGTAGCTTTTGCTCGCGACATCTGTCGAGATGCCGCGATCTACTTCAATCCGTTAGACGCCTCGGAAGCCGCACGAGCGTGCGAGGCATTGATGGTGGATCATGCTCTTCGTCGCAAGCTCATTGTTGAGGGAGACGCAAGGGTCACCGCGTTTCCTAGACCCGATCGCAAATTCGCCATGTATGTTGATCTACTCAGTCGAATAGGCGGAAGGCGCTGTGGCCACCCGAAGCGGATTGGTGAGTCCGTTTGTTTGGGGAACGGTTCCGAGGCTGAAGGTGCCGTGCTGGCCGGCGAGGCAAGCAGAGAGCGACGATGAAACAAGTAATCCAGAATATCGGTAATGGCGACTTGACGGTTCAAGATATCGCGGATCCAGTTCCTTTGCCCGGATACGTGCTGATCGCAACTACCTCGTCCGTAATCTCGCCGGGGACGGAGCGCTATGTGGTTGATCTGGCGAGACGTTCGCTTATCGGCAAGGCCATAGGCCGACCTGAGCACGTACGGCGGATTCTGCAGAAGGTTCGACAGGAGGGGCTGGTTTCGACTTTCAGACAGGTCCGTGAGAAACTTGATGAGCCGATGTCGCTGGGCTACTCTTCGGCCGGAGTGGTGCTTGAGTGCGGTCGAGGCGTCAGTGACTTCAAGCCTGGCGAGATGGTGGCTGCGGCCGCGCCCCATGCGGGTCTCGTGTGCGTTGGACAGCGCCTATGCGCCCGCGTGCCCCAGTCTGTCACCGCTGACCGGGCTGCGTATGCTTCATTGGGTGCCATTGCGCTTGAGGGCGTGCGCCTTGCGCGGGTTTCCATCGGTGAGCGGGTGCTGGTTATCGGTCTGGGCCTTGTGGGCCAGTTGGTTGTGGCCTTGCTGAAGGCGCAGGGTGCTCGGGTGTTTGGGACCGACTTGGATCCCACGCGCGTGGAGTTGGGTTTTCGCATGGGTATGGATGCCGGCGACCCCGGCGCTCCTCGTGAGGTGCTGCGGACCTTCAGCGGACCTGCGGGCGTCGATGCGGCCATAATTACGGCGAGCACGGAGAGCAACGACCCCATTGAGTTCGCCGCCGAGTCCTGCCGCGTACGCGGACGCATCGTGCTAGTTGGGGTAGCCGGGCTCACGTTGCCGCGCCCCCCGTTCTTCAAGAAAGAGTTGGAGTTCACCGTGTCCGGATCCTTGGGACCCGGGCGGGGCGATCCGGCGTATGAAGAAAGAGGTGTCGACTACCCGCTCGGCTTCGTGCGCTGGACGGCGCAGCGGAACATGGAGGCGGCCCTTGATCTCATGGCTGCGGGGAAGTTGCCTGTCGAGAGGTTGACCACGCACCGCTTTCCGGTCGAACGCGCAAGTGACGCCTACGACCTGATCACGAAGAGAATCGAGCCTAGTGTTGGCGTTCTGCTCGAGTATCCAAGCGTACAGACACCCGTGCGCGTCGCTTCGCTTAAGGGTGCGCGTGGATCCGGAGGGCTTGGGGTCAGCGTGGTCGGGGCCGGCAATTTCGCCCGTTTGATCATGCTTCCGCTGCTCCAGAGGATCGGCGGAGTAACATGGCGGGGACTTTGCACCGCACGGGGCCTCAACGCCGTCCATACGGGCTCCAAGATTGGATTCGCCTTTGCTGCCACAGACGCCGCGGAAGTCCTCAAAGACCGCGAGACGAACATCGTGTTCATTGCGACGCGGCACAATCTGCATGCGGAACTCGTCGTCGCTGCGCTTCGGGCTGGGAAGCACGTTTATGTCGAGAAGCCTCTGTGCATCACTCTTGAGGAACTAACCTCTATTGAGGAGTGCATTAGCGAACTCGATTCGCGGTGTCCTGTGCTCATGATCGGTCTCAATCGACGCTTTGCTCCGGCTACCGAAAAGATACGCACCTTTTTCAAAGGCGTCCACCCCCTGAGCATCAGTTATCGCTTCTCATCGGGTTACCTGCCGGCCGAGCATTGGACGCACGACGAGGACATCGGCGGTGGGCGCATCGTGGGCGAAGCCTGTCATGCAATCGACCTTTGTTCCGTCATCGCGGGGAGCCCGCCCGTCAAGATATACGCAGAGTCGATCGGAAAGACCGGCACGGCGGAAACGTCGGACGACCGCGCTCTTATTAGTTTGCGCCACGAGAATGGCAGCATCTCTAGCATCTCGTATCAAGGGGCGGGCGATCGTGCGTGTCCTCCTGAGCGGATAGAGGTGTTCAGTGAGGAGAAGACCGCCATCATTGACTCGTGGGACGTCGTGGAGTTCTGGCAGGGAGGTCGGGTATCCCGCGTCCGTGTTGGTAAGGATAAGGGACACGAGAATGCCCTGAGAAGTTTCATCAACGCATGCCGTGATGGCGAGCGGTCCCCGGTGGAGTGGGCGGACTGGCGGTCGACGGCCCTGGCCTGCCTGTTGGCTGTTAAGAGTTTGCGGCAGGGATATCCGATCGACATGCGGAATCCGTGCGGATAGGCGCACGGGGGCGTAGAGTCATGTCTACCAGCTTCATGAAACTGTCAGGGGGTCATTTGCGGGTCATTTGGCAAGAAGTGCGCGAATTGGGCGTCAGCAACGCCCTGTACAGGGCGTCGTGGGAAGCCCGCGTTCGACTCGGGCTGATCGAGCTCCTGGACAAGTACTCTCCACTCCATACCACAGAGGTCGTGCCGCAGTCCACCGAACCCAAGGCTGTTCCCTTTGGATGGGCGTCTGCCGTAGTGTCGGCCACTCGGCCGTTCATTCCCGAGAATCACCTTGAAGCGCTGCTGCGACGTGCCTCCGATGCATGCAAGGGACAGGTTAGGTGCTTTGGCGGATGGACCGCCGACTTCGGGGATCCTATCGATTGGCAATTGAATCCCGCAAGCACCAAACGCTGGACGCACGATAGGCACTGGTCGCGCGTCCTGGAGAAAGCGAGTGAGATCGGTGACGTCAAGCTGACGTGGGAAGTGGGGCGGTTTCCGCAGGCGTACGACCTCGGGAGGGCTTCGGCTTTCTGGCCGGAGTGCGTGGCGGACTTCCGCGCAGCGTTTTGGTCCCAGTTTCTGAGCTTCACCCGTTCTAATCCTTGGCCACTTGGCATCCACTGGCATTCGGGCCAGGAGATAGCCTTTCGGTTCATGTCGTGGCTCTTCGCGTGGCATACGTTAGCCCCCGAGGGCGATGCCGCTGAGTGGCGAGCAGCGTTTGCGAAAGCCGCCCAACAGGCTGGTGCGCACTTGATGCGGTACATCAGCTTCGCCAGACGTGCGGTGCCTAATAATCATGTCCTGACGGAGGCCGTAGGCCTCTACGTGATTTCCAGGGCTTTCCCGAGTCTACGCGGCTCCGAGCAGTGGCGGCACAGGGCTATGGAGCTTCTGGACGAGCAGGCCGAGCGACAGGTCTTTCGGGACGGGGCCTACATCCAGAATTCGCACAACTATCATCGGCTTGCGATGCAGGTGTATCTCTGGGCTTGGGCATGGCACCGGTCGGAAGGACTCCCGCCGGCGACTTGGCGCCGTGCCATGGAACGTTCGCTCGATTTCCTCGTGGCACACCAGAATCCGGATGACGGCAGGCTCCCGAACTACGGAGCGAATGATGGGGGATTGCCTTCGATTCTGAGCGCCTGCGACTTCTCGGATTTTCGGCCCGTTTTGCAGGCGCTGAGCATCGCGGTTCGTGGGGAGCGAATCTACGAGCGCGGTCTGTGGGACGAAGAGGCGGCGTGGCTGCTGGGCCCGGAGTTCCTCAATTGCCCTCTGCGTCCGCCGCAACGACGGTCAGTCTCGTTCGCGGGGAGCGGTTACCATGTTCTTCGAGACAAGTCGGAGGGCAATTTCGCTGCGTTCCGCTGCGGGAGCGTCGGTTCGCGTTTCAGTCAGATGGACATGTTACATGTCGACGTTTGGTGGCGCGGGCTCAACGTGCTCGTGGACGGCGGCAGCTACCTCTACAATGGTCCGAGCGAATGGCACGAGTACTTCTTCCGCACCGGAAGCCACAACACCATTCAGGTAGATGGTCGCGAGCAAATGGTCCACGCTAGACGATTCAAGACTCTGTACTGGACCCGTGGCAAGATGACCCGCTTCGATCGCGGGCGTCTTTGGACGCTTTGCGCGGGAGAGCACTACGGCTTCAGGAAGTATCCAGGCGGGGTTGTCCATCGCCGTAGCCTCTTGCTCGTAGAAGGAGGATTGTGCATCGTCGTGGACCATGTAACGGGTGAGGGAAGCCATCGAGTCAGGTTGCATTGGCTCTGCGGCAGCTTCCCATGGCAGCAGCATGGATCGTGCGCGGGCCTAACGCTGGCCACGCCGCAAGGGTCATTCGAAATCCAGATTGTTGATGAGCGGGGGGCCAGCGTGCCTGGCGATGTCGTTGAGGGGGGGGAGTCGCCTCCTCGCGGATGGCTCTCGCGCTACTATGGAGAGCGACGTCCAGTTCCGTCGCTAGTAGCTCCCTACGAAGGAGCGCTCCCCGTCACGTTTATCAGCGTATTGTCGGGGGGCTCCACATCCGTACATGTTGAGGATAATCACTGGCGGATCGAGCACTCGGACAAGATGGCGCGTTTCGACTTGCTCAGCGGTGAACTGGGAAGCCTCTCGGTCGAGGCGGTAGCATGAAGATTCTCATCATTCACCAGTATTACCTGTTTCCGGGCCAGCCCGGCAGTTTGCGTTTTAATGAGATGGCGCGGATGTGGAGCGAACGCGGACACCAGGTGTCCGTCATCGCGGGAAACCTGAACTACTCGACTGGCGCGTCAATCGCTAGATCCCGCGGTCGTTGGGTGCTGCGCGAGCGAGACGGAAAGGTGAATGTGTTGCGTTGTCATGTCCCGGCGTCGTACACCCGGAGTTACTTGGGCCGAATGTGGGCGTTCTTTGCGTTCACGCTCTCGGCCGCTACTGCCGCCTTATCGGTTCCGCGGCCTGATGTGATCATCGCGACCTCCCCACCTCTCCTCACGGCCATCCCGGGCTGGATCGTGGCGCGCATGCGTGGCAGGCGCGTTCCCTGGGTTTTTGAAATTCGGGATTTATGGCCGGAGAGCGCCGTGACTACAGGCGTTCTGAGCGCCAGCTCGCTCCTCACGCGTGTCCTGTATGCGATCGAACGGTGGGCTTGTCGGTCCGCGGACCGCGTGAATGTCCTCACGCCGGCGTTTCGTGAGGATATCGTACGTCGCGGGCTGGCGAACCCTGAGGATATCGTCTTCGTTCCCAACGGCGCCGACGTAGAATTCTTCAAGCCGGGATCCCGAGATAATCCCATGAGGCATGAGCTCGGCTGGGGTGATCGGATCGTCGTGTTGTACGCTGGTGCTCATGGGCGCGCCAACTGTCTGCGGCAACTGGTCGATGTCGCTGATCGCTTGCGAGATCGTCGTGAGATTCTGATTGCATGTGTCGGCGATGGGCCGGAGCGCGGTCTTCTGAGTGCCCAAGTACAGTGTCGGGGCCTCACGAACATTCGTGTTCACGGGCCCCAGCCGAAGGAGCGGATGCCTGACATCGTCAATGCGTGTGACATGGGGATAGCGGTCCTTCAGAATACCCCCACTTTTCGAACGGTCTACCCCAATAAGATCTTCGACTATATGGCGTGCGCCAAGCCCACGGTCTTGGCCATCGACGGCGTCGCGCGCGAGCTCGTGTGCAATGAGGCGGCGGCTGGCGTGTACGCGGAGCCGGAGAACGCGGAAGCCATTGCGGCGGCCATACGCGGTTTGGCGGACGATCCTCAAGCGCGGCAGGTCATGGGTGAGCGTGGGCGGCGATGGGTCGTCGAACATGCTGGACGCATTGCCCTGGCGGAGCGATACCTTGGGATTCTCGAGGGGCTTGCCTGTCCGCCGGCGGGTCCAAGACGTGGGTGGAGCCATCGTGTGAAGCTGCGCCTGAAGCACGGCCTTGACCGCATCGCTGCGTGTTTTGCACTTGTCCTGGTCGCTCCTCTGATCGTCATCCTCGCGCTGCTAGTTCGAATCAAGTTGGGTGCTCCGATCTTCTTCCGTCAAGAGCGGCCCGGCCACGGCGCACGCTCGTTCAGGATCATCAAGTTCAGAACCATGAGAGCCGGGGCTGGAACCGATGCGGAGCGGATGACACACTTTGGGGCCTTCCTGCGCCGCACGAGCTTGGACGAACTCCCCGAGCTGTGGAACGTCGTTCGCGGTGAGATGAGCCTCGTCGGACCGCGCCCGCTGCTGATGGAGTACCTGGATCGGTACACAGCAAAGCAAGCAAGACGCCACGAGATGAAGCCGGGCGTCACCGGCTGGGCCCAGGTCAATGGAAGGAACGCCATCAGTTGGCAGGATAAATTGGCCCTTGACGTCTGGTACATTGATCACTGGTCTCTCTGGCTTGACGTGAAGATCGTGTTTTTGACCCTCTGGCATGTCGCGCACCGCACCGGAATCAATGCGCCCGGCGAGGTTACGATGCCCGAATTCAAGGGAAGCCCGGCTGACAATCTCAAGCCAAAGACGATGCAGACGAGATAGTGACCTGCGGTAGATGGCGTTTACGCGCAAGGTCCCGCAGCGCCGCAACAGCTCGATCTGCGGAGCGGATGTGCGTGGAGAGTATGGTGCAAGCTGCCGACGTTAGTCCTCAATTGTGGGCAAGTAAGAGATGAACCGTATCATCGACATAGTTGCGGGTGCCCGACCCAACTTCATGAAGGTTGCGCCAATCCTGCGTGCATTGGCACCCACTCCGCTGAAAGCCAGGCTGATTCACAGCGGGCAGCACTACGACGAGGTCATGAGCGACGTGTTTTTCCGTGAGCTCGGCTTACCCGCGCCCGACGTACATCTGGGAGTTGGGAGTGGGACACACGGCCAACAGACGGCGAGAATTCTGGCGGAATACGAGAAGCATCTCTTGATGTCGCCGCCGCGGGGTGTTGTGGTTGTGGGCGATGTCAATTCGACGATGGCCTGTGCGTTGGCGGCCGTGAAACTCAGCATTCCCGTCGCGCATGTCGAGGCCGGCTTGCGCTCATTCGACCGCGCCATGCCGGAGGAAATCAACCGAATCGTGACGGATGCGGTTTCGGACGTTCTCCTCGTGAGCGAGCCGAGCGGTGATGTGAATCTCCTGCGCGAAGGGGTGCAGCCCCAGAAGATTCATTACGTGGGCAACGTGATGATCGATACGCTCGTCCACGAGTTGCCCAAGGCGCAGGACCTCCCCGTGCCGAAGCGCGGCTTTGCGCTGGTGACGCTGCATCGGCCATCGAATGTCGACAACCGGGAACGTCTTGTCGCGATCATGCGCTTCTTGGAGAAGCTCGCTGGCCACATGTCTATAGTCTTTCCCGTTCACCCCAGAACCAAGGTTCGGCTGCAGGAGTTTCAGGTCGAGGTGGATGGCGCCGTGCAATTGCTGGAGCCCTTCAGCTATCGCCAGAATCTGGCTCATGTGGCGCGCGCGCGTCTCGTCATCACCGACTCGGGCGGCTTGCAGGAAGAGACTACGTTCCTGAACGTCCCCTGCCTTACGCTTCGCACAACCACAGAGAGACCAGTTACGATCTCGGCCGGCACGTCGACCCTCGTCGGCAACGATTGGGGGAAGGCGGAGGAAGCGATTCAACTGGTCTTGGAGGAGCGATACAAGAGGAGTTCAAAGATCCCCGGTTGGGACGGCAATGCAGCTCAGCGGATTGCGGAGAAGCTATGTCGCGAATGGCGCCCAATATGAGATCAGGTGCCCCCGAACGGCGGGTTGCTTTCACCGTGTCCGAGTTCACAAGAAGCAAGCCTGAGGAGGTGAGCCATCAGCGTGGATAATCGCCTGCTTCTCTATGTCTTCGGTGCCGGCGGACACGGCAAAGTCGTCGGCGAAGCCGCTCTCCTCGCTGACCGTTTCGACCTGTGTGCCTTCCTGGACGACGATCCTGCTAAGGTGGGAACGCGCGTTCTCGATCGTCCCATCATCGCCGCCGCTGCTGCCCTGGAGGACCTACCCAAGGAGGCCAACATCGCGCTCGGTATCGGGCACAACGAACGGCGACACCTCATCCACGATCGCCTTCGCCAGAAGGGCATCGCCATCGCCACGATCGTCCATCCGAGCGCCATGGTCTCGCCTACCGCGATCGTCGAGGAAGGGACCTTCATCGGCCCGCTTGCGATCATCCACACCGAAGCCCGCATCGGCCTTGGCTGCATCATCAACTCGGGTGCCGTGATCGAACATGACAACGTGATCGGCGATTACGCCCACATCTCGCCCAAGGCCGCCCTTGGGGGCTGTGTCCATGTGGGCGAAGGGGCGCACGTTGGTCTCGGAGCATCGGTCATCCCATCCATTCGTATTGGTGCTCGATCCATCGTTGGGGCCGGCGCTGCCGTCATCTGCAATATTCCCGCACGAAGCGTTGCTGTCGGTGTCCCCGCCAAGGTCATCAAACAAGTCAGGGACTAGAAAGGCTGCACGTGAATCGTCCGCGCGTCTACCTTTCGCCGCCCCACATGAGCGGCGACGAACTTCCTCTCGTCCAGGAAGCCTTCGCCTCCAATTGGATCGCCCCCGTCGGCCCTCACGTCGATGCGTTTGAGAAGGAGTTCTGCGCCGCCGTAGGCGCCAAGCACGCGGCCGCCCTCTCCTGCGGCACCGCCGCCATCCATCTCGCCCTCAAGCTCGCCGGCGTCAAACCCGGCGACGAAGTCCTCTGCTCCACCCTCACGTTCGCCGGCAGCGCCAATCCCATCATCTACGAGGGCGGCCGGCCCGTCTTCGTCGATTCCGACCGCGCCAGCTGGAACATGGACCCGGGCCTTCTCTCGGCGGATCTTGACGCCTGCGCGCGGCGCGGGCGAGTGCCGCGAGCCGTCGTCCTCGTCCACCTCTATGGCCAGAGCGCGGACATCGAGCCCATCCTCGCCGCCTGCCGGCGCCACGATGTCGCCCTCATCGAGGACGCCGCGGAGTGCCTCGGGGCGACGTACAAAGGGCGTGCCCCCGGGACGTTCGGCGCGGCTGGCGCTTTCTCGTTCAACGGCAACAAGATCATCACTACGTCCAACGGCGGGATGCTCGTTTCGGACGACGGCGCCCTCATCGAGAAAGCCCGTTTCCTGGCCACCCAGGCCCGCGATCCCGCGCCTCATTACCAGCACTCGCACGTCGGGTACAACTACCGGCTGAGCAACGTCCTCGCCGGCATCGGTCGCGGACAGCTGCGCGTCCTGGCGCCGCGCGTCCAACAGCGCCGCCGCAATTTCGACTTCTATCGGGCCGCTCTCAAGGATCTCCCGGGTATCACCTTCATGCCCGAAGCTTCCTATGGCACCGCCACGCGATGGCTTTCTGTCATCCTCGTCGACCCTCGCGAGTTCGGCGCGACGCGGGAGGACGTCCGGCTTCGCCTGGAGGCGGAGAACATCGAGGCGCGACCCGTATGGAAGCCGATGCACCTGCAGCCGGTCTTCGCGGAGTGCCGCCGGGTCGGAGGATCCGTGGCGGAGGCGCTCTTCGATCGCGGGCTTTGCCTGCCCAGCGGCTCCCAGATGACGGAGGGCGATCTGGCGCGGGTGGCGGAGATCGTGCGGGCTGCGTGTCATTGATCACCCTATAGTGGACCAGGTGTATTGTGCCCTTCCGGCAAGCGTGTCCTTCCGGCAATCGTGCGTGCGGCCGCCCGCCTGAGCGGGGTAGGCTTTGGCCGTTCAACGTGGAGGAACGGCCATGGCAGGAAGCAACGGTCAGGGACTCGCCGGGCTGGAGCGGCGCTTCGACGAGTGGCGGCGGCTGCGGCAGCGGCGGACGCGCATTCCGGAGCCCCTGTGGATCGCTGCCGTCGAGGCAGCTCGTGAGCACGGGGTCTGCAAGACCTCGCGGCGGCTCAAGATCGACTACTACTCGCTGAAGCACCGGCTGGCCGCGACGAACGCCAGACGGTCTGGGACCATCGAGTTCGTGGAAGTCGCGCCGAACGTGCTGTCGGCGCCCGCGTGCGTGCTGGAGATGCACGACCGTCAGGGACGGCGCCTGCGCGTTGAGATGCGCGACACCGCCGGCGCCGAGGCCTTGGCGCGAACGCTCTGGAGAGATCGGCGGTGATCCAGGTCACGCCGCAGATGCGGGTGCTGGTGGCGGTCGAACCGGTGGACTTCCGCAAGGGGATCGATGGTCTGGCTCGCGTGGCGCGTGACGAGTTGTCGCGCGACCCATTCTCCGGGTGGGTTTTCATCTTCCGCAACCGCCGTCCGTGGCGGTCTTGCATCTCCAGCACGCACTCCGGCCCCGACGACAGCGCCTTTGGGTTGACCTCCACGAACTCGATCGCCTCCGATCGCCGCGCCTCCCTCGCCTCCAGCCGGCTCTTCAGCGAGTAGTAGTCCAGCTTCAGCCGCTGCGACGTCTTCGAGATCCCGTGTTCACGCGCTGCCTGGACGGCTGTGCCCCACAGGGGCTCGGGAATGCGACTCCTTCGCGGCCGCAACCGTCGCCACTCGTCGAAGCGTCGCCGCAGCCCGGCGAGCGCCTGTCCATTCCTGTCGGCCATGGCCGTTCCTCCTGGTTGAACGACCAAAACCTACCTCGCCCAGCAGGCCCGCCGCACGCACGATTGCCGGAAGGACACGGATGTTCCAGGTCGAAATAAGCGCTTCCCAGGGAGCGGGCCAGCGTCGTCTTGCCGCACTCGCGGGGTCCGACAAGGGCGACGGCCGGGACCGCCTGGAGGCGCTCCAGCAGGAGAGAGCGCGCGCGTCGAGGGGTCACTATTGTGTAATAGAAATGTGGGCATGGCTCAGCCAAGACCCATGGAAGGTAACATTTTGGCGGCTCCCCAAGGCAGCCCGTTTTCGCAGAAGCGCATGATGGCCAGCAGATTGGATGCTGGTCCGCCGCGTAGAGCAGCCGCCAAAGTGTTACCCGCACTTGAGCCATGCCGAAATGTGATTCCAATGTGCAAGATATGTTCGTCCGAGCGGGGAACCCCCGAGTCACGGAAGAAGAGGAACGTGGGTTTAAAACTTCTCGTCCTCCGTCGCCATTCGTCAAGGGAGGACTCGCCATGACACGATTCGTGATTGCCGCGTTGGCCATCATCGCCCTCGCCTGCGGGGGTGGAGGCGGAGGGAGCGGTGGCAGCGGAGGAGACGGCGGAGGCGGCGGCGTGGTGGCCTGGACCAGATACACGGGCAACCCCGTGCTCAACCCAGGCCCCGGCGGCACGTGGGATTCCTTGAACGTCGCGTCTCCCTGCGTGCGCCGCGCGGGCGCCTCATCGTGGCAGATGTGGTACGACGGCACGGCCGACGGCACTCTGTGGCGCATCGGATACGCCACCTCCCTCGACGGCGTCACCTGGACAAAACGGGCCACCCCGGTGCTGGCTCCCGGCCCCGCGGGATCCTGGGATTCCGAGGCGGTCGGAATGACCGCCGTCACCTTCGACGGTACGACCTATCGCCTGTGGTACTTCGGCCAGAGCGCCGCGGGGGCCAGCCAGATCGGACTGGCTACCTCCCCCGACGGCGTCACCTGGACGAAGTCTGCGAGCAACCCCGTCCTCACGGCGGGCCTCGCCGGCAGTTGGGATTCCGGCGGCGTGAACGATCCAACCGTCCTCTACGAGGGCGGCGCTTACAAGATGTGGTACGCCGGCGGCAACGCCGGCGGAATGGCGATCGGCTTCGCCACCTCTGCCGATGGCGTCGTGTGGGCGAAATACGCGGGCAATCCCGTCCTGCCCGCCGGCCCGCCCGGCTCATGGGACGCCGACGGTCCGCGAAGCCCCGCCGTCGCGTTCGACGGCACGACCTACCTGATGTGGTACGGCGGCAACCAAGGACC
Organism: Planctomycetota bacterium; assembly: GCA_016190155.1. Taxonomy (GTDB): domain Bacteria; phylum Planctomycetota; class MHYJ01; order MHYJ01; family JACPRB01; genus JACPRB01. Next base: position 2,548 of record JACPRB010000291.1, on the reverse strand, counting down.
CAACGAGAGAATCGGAACCGCGACTTCCACGAACGGCGCCACCTGGACGAAATACGCGGGCAATCCCGTGCTCGGGCCCGGCGCCGCGGGAAGCTGGGAGGAAAACGACGTCTACTCGCCGTTCGTCGTGCTGGACGGATCGACGACGCGCATGTGGTACATGGCCGATACCAACGGCGGGGTCTCGCGGATCGGGTACGCCAGCAAACCCTGAGTCGTTCGTCCGTTCATCCCTTCGACAGTTCAGCCGTTTCTGGTCACCTCGATAAGGTTCGCTCGACTCATGTTCCCGGCACGACTACAATGAAGTGCATGCTGAGCGCCGAGAAAATCCAGGCCTATCGCGCCATGACGCCCGAGGAACGATGGCGGGAGGTCGAGGAACTCATGAGCTTGGCCTGGCGGACCTTGTGTGAATTGCCCGACGAGGAGCGGCGCCGGCGCCTCGAAATCATCCGGGAGGAGCACGAAGCCAGCGATGCCATCATGCTCGAACATCTGCGGAGACTCCCATGACGGAGCTTCCGATCCAACGCCTTCTTCTGCGCGTGATCTCCACCATTGAGTCGTTGAACCTCCCCTACATGATCATGGGTGGATTCGCCGTGCGTACCTGGGGGATTCCGCGACCTACCTACGACGCGGACCTTGCCGTCGCCGCCGGCGGCGAAGCCCTTGTGACCCTGCTCGGCTCGCTGGAACAGGCCGGTTTTAACGTTCCGGAAGAGCAGCAGAAGGGATTTCGAGATGTCGTCTCCGGAATGCGAAAGGTCAAGGTCACGCGCTTCGAGGATCGGAACGTTTGGGAAGTGGACCTGTTTCTCATCGAGAACAAGTTCCTCGAATCCGCCCTGGGCCGGCGCAGGTCGTTCACTCTCGAGGGCCGCCCCGTGCAGGTGATGGCCCTGGAAGACGTCGTTCTGCTCAAGCTCGTCGCCCACCGGCGGAAGGATCAGCTCGATGTCGAGGAGATGCTCAAGATCGCGCGCGCCCCGGACGTCGATTACATGAGGAAATGGGCGGCGTACCTTGGGGTCAGCGAACGCCTAGAATCCGCCCTCAGCGAACGCCCTACGGCGTGAGCGCCCTCAAGAGCCCCTGCGCCGCCGCGTCGTCGGGATGGCGCTTCACGTACGCCTCCGCCGCTTTTCGAGCCGCCGCCGCCTCGGGCGATTGCGGGAACGCAGGACGCGATCGCGTGATCTCCGCCACATCCTCCGCCGCGGGCCCCCACATCTCCAGATCCACGTACAGCCGCGCTCGCAGAATCCGGGTGGCCAGCTCCCTCGGCGCCAATCGCACGGCCTCGACGACGGCCTCCAGCGCCGACATTCGATCGCCGTGCGCGCGCAGGATCTCCCCCTTGATCGCGTGCCAGGCCGCGTTGGCGGGATCCAGCCGCGTGGCCGTGGTGGCGTGCTCCAGCGCCCGCTCATACGCGTCCAACCGGCTCCACGCCTGCGCCGCCGCGGCGTAAGCCGCCGCGTCCGACTTCATCTGCAATCGCCGATCGCGCACGTCCGCCTCCAAGCCCCACTGGCCCGCCCGCCGCAGCGCCCCGGCGAACGCGTCGAACGCCGCCGCGTCCGCCGGGCCGCGATCGAACAGCTCCATCCCCTGGCGCCAGTAGCCGCGATCCACGAGAGCGCCCGCCATCTCCGCCCGAGCCGCCGGTCCCGGCGGGAGCAATACCTCATATTCCGCCACGTCGCGTTCCGGATCCCAGATCTCGTCCATCACGCCGGCCACATCGCGCGGCCGCTGGCTGAAGAGACGCCGCAGGCACTTGGCCGCGCGGTCCCGTTGGCCGCCCTCCCAGAACCAGAGCCCGGCCTCGCGCTGGAGATCCGGATGCGCCGGCCACAGATCCGCCGCCTTTTCGAAACGCCGGTCGGCGAGCGCGGGACTGTCGGCCCGCTGCGCCTCGCGCGCGTGCTTCCAGGCCAACGCATGATCGTACGGGGACAGCGCCAGCGCGCGCAGGGGCGCGAACGCCAGCACGGCCGCGACGGCCAATCCGACCAGCGCGACGGCGGGTGCCACGAATCGCCGCGGAGGCGCGTCGCCGCGCGGCGCGGTGCCGATCAGGGTCGCGAACAGAAGCCCCACCGCCGTGATCTGGAGATCGAAGTCGACGAGCGAGTGCACGGCCACGGCCGCGACGGCCGCGAGGGCGGCGGCGCCCACGATCCGGTCCGGTCCCTGCGCGGTGCGCGTGGCGCGACGCGCCCGCGCGAACCACGCGACCATTCCCGCCAGCAGCAGCGCGATCCACACCGCGCCGCCCTCGAACGCCGCGTTGACGTATTCGTTGTGCGCGTGGTGGACCTGCCCGGCGATCTCGGCCGGCTGGAAGGGGTGGTACGCCACCGGGTGCGTGCCGATGCCGAACCCCAGCAAGGGTTGCCGCAGTGCCGCGGCAAGGGTCGTCGACCAGAAGGTCCAGCGCGCGCCCTGCGACGACCCGAGGTCGCTGAAGCGCTCCAGGAGGATCGTGGGGTTGGCCGCGATGACCGTCGTCGCTCCCAGCAGGACGATGACGATCGCT
>JACPRB010000290.1 GCA_016190155.1 Planctomycetota bacterium | reverse complement strand
TCCTTCTTCTCGACCTTGGTCTCCGGCTTCTTCGCCTTGGGCGGCGAGAAGATGTTGTTCTCCAACAACGCCCGGACCTCTTGCATCCCCTTCTCCTGGCAAGACATCGCGACCAGAAAGGCCGAGACGAACAGGCTCATGGCTTGGCTCCTCGCGCGGGCGCCGGCTCGATCGTGGACACCCGCAAGTCCACCTCAAGCCGGTTCTCCTTTTCGTATTTCGACGTCACGGACAAGCGCTGCACCTTGAGGAAATCCTTCCAGTTGTGGATCTCCAGGAGCAATCGGACGAAGGCCTCCCAGGTCGCGTAGAAACTCCCCTCGACGGAGTATTCGATGAAATCCCCGATCTTCTGCTCGCGCCCCACCTTCGTCGCCCAGTTCTGCAGACCCGCCAATCCCGAGAGCGCCTCCAGGCCGCTGACGAAGTCGTTGCGCGCCTCGGAGCCGGGGACGCGGGCCAGCCGTTCATGAAGGACCTTCCATTCGTCGACGGAGCTCTTGCGCGTTTGAATCGTCGCCTGCGCGATGGCCCTCTGCTGCCGCGCCTTCTCGATCTCGCCGCGAAGCCTCTTCATCTCCTCGTACCACGGCGTGAAGAAGATCCGGTCGATCAGCCACACCGCCGCGATCGCGGCGACGCTCCAGGCCAAGATTCTCCGACGTCCCGAAGGGTCGCTCCTGGTCATTTCGTCGCCCCCAAGCCGGCCAGTTGGATTCGCACGGCGAAATCGAACGCATAACCGGTCTTGTCCTGACTGGGTTTCGTGTACTCCCGCTCGACTTTCCGGAAGACGGCGTCCTTCTGCAGGTGGGCGATGAAGGCGCTCACGTAATCGTCGTCGCTCGCCTTGCCCTGAAGGCGCAGGAAGCCCGTCTCGTCCGCCGTCAGGTTCGTCAGCCAGATCTTCGAGCGGTCGATCGCCGACTGCAGGGCGGCGAACGTGTCGATCCACGAATACCGGTCCTGCGCCCAGCGAGCGACCAGACGAACCTTCTCGTGCGTCTTCTGAATCCGCAGGGCTTCCGGTTCGAGGCTTCGCAGCTCCGTCTTGAGGTCCTCCAACTCCGCGCGACGCGCCGTCAAAACCCATCGAGATGCGGCGAACAGCGTCCCCAAGACCAGCACCGCCCCCAAGATGATTTGATGGACGCGCTTGAGCCTGAACTTCCTGGGAACCGCCGGCGTCTTGAGAACGTTGGGCATCGCGCGCCGTCCGACAAGCGCGCCCACGCCCACGCCCGCGGCCGCGGCCATCTCCATCGCGATCGTGACCTCCGGCCGCCGCACGATCGGTCCGTTGAAGATCAACAGGCCGACCGCCTCGCCCAGCCGCCGGCCGAGTCCCGACACCAACGCCTCGGCACCCTCGCCCTCGCCCGCCACCCAGACGTGCTTGATCGCGCGCCCGCCCCGACTGCCGTAGGAGAGGATCGTCCGACTCAGCTCCGCCGCCACGGCGTCGAGCGACGTCTCCCTCAGCGGCACGGAGCGGGACAACGTCAGGCGATCGCCGTCCACCACCGACATCTCCAGCGCGCCGTCCGCGAACCCCACGAGGATCGCCGCGTGCTCCAGCGTCGCCGCCACCGGCAGCAGGTTCGCCGTGCCGAATGAGCTCACGTACGCGCCTTGCACCTTGCATCCCGCCGCGTCGAGCGCCTCCAGCAGCGGTTCGAGCGACGCATTCGGGACCGCCGCGACGCAGATGTGCGCCTTCGCGTCCGGCCCCGGAAACCGGACATACGAGTACCGGACCTCCTCGATGGGCAGCGGCAGATCGCGCTCCAATTGGAAGCGCAGCATCCGCTGGATCTCCTCCGGCGTGCCCTCCGGCAATTCGAAGTCGCGCACGACGGCCGATCCGCGGGGAAGCACCAGGATCGTCCGGCCGTTTCCGCCCCCGCATCGGGCCAGCGCCTCGCGCAAGACCGCGGCCCGTTCCTGCGGAGACCGGCGGACGAAATCCTCCGGCAGCGGCGCGCTCGCCGCCTGGAAGATCTCGATCCCGTCGGCGACCAAACGCGCCGCCACGACGCGCAGCGCCGTCTCTCCGATCGAGAGAACCGTGACTTGAGTCATCGAACCTGATTCCCGACCCATCGCCAGAAGGTCAGTTTCTGTCGAAGTCCTCGGTCACCCGATAGGGCATCCCCTGACCGCTCACGTCCTTCCAATACACCAGTCGCGGCGGCGCCGCGGCCTTGTCGAAAACCGCCAGGAACCGCTTCATGACGCGCGGCGGCGATACGAAATCCGTCTCGAGAACCGTTGATGAAGCCTCGAGCGTCGACTTCGGACCGGCGCGCCCCAGGGCGTCCATGCGGAACTGCTGTGCGCGGACCGTCAGCCAGGGGGCCGCCGCCTGCGCCTTCTCGATCGACAGGACCTGCGTCAGCCATCCCACATTCGACAAATCCAGGTCCGATTGTGTGCGGTAATCCAGCACCGCCGCGACGTCTTCGCTCACCCATCCGGACACGGCCTCGAGCACCCGTCGCGGCGCCGTATTGACGTTGACCAACCCCGGAATCGTCTCGGCATCCGCGACCGTAACGCGATCGGCCACTTGTCGGTACTGCGGCGGATCGATGCCCGGCGGCGACACGCCTGGAATGTTCATGAGATCGGCACCGCTGCGAAACCCCGGGGCGCGAACGACCGCGGCGACGGCGGGACGGCGAAGCGGAATGTCGCTGATCTGCCGGGGACTAAGGACGTCCCCCAGGGCGTCGCGCAATTCTTCCACGCTCGCCGTATTGATGTTCACCCGGGGCGTACCGTCCGCCTGCGCGTTGCGATCGTACGACCAGACGGTCATGACCGCGATCAGCCCGGGGTCGAGAATCCCGTCGGCGTTGTCGTTCGGGAGGTTCTTGTCCGCGTCATCCTCCGCGGGATCCAGGACTCCGTTGCCGTTGACGTCCTCGCCGTACAACACCTCCGGGGTAACGCCCTTGACGAGCAGCAGCTCCTCGACCGTATCGAAGGGGCCGTTCTTGCAGGCGTACCCCGGCTGAAGAGAGAGATAGTACGCGCCTTCCGCTCCCGAGCCGGTCACTTGGTCGTCGGCGTCGCGCCAGTCCAGGATGGCATCCGCGATCTCATCGGTCACGCGCGGCAGTCGCATCAGGATCTCGCGCGGAGCCGTATTGAGGTTGATCCTCGCGGCCTCGTCCGCGATGCCGTAGAACGTCTCCCCCTCGCCTCCTCGAATCATCGAATACACGCCGATCCCCTTGCCGTCCGGATCCGCCAGTTCCACTTCATACCACTGTTCTGGATCGTGCCACCACGCGCTTTGCGGGCCGGCATAGGTCGCGCGATCGGCGGAAATCGTCGCGATCCCCTTCTCGATCGCGCTCCACGCGAGCTGCTCCGCCTGCTTCTCCTCGGCGAGGGCGGTGGACAAGGCGTACTCCACTTGCATCTCCCGCAGGAAGGAGTACATCAGCACCGTCAGCGCCGCCGACAAGAACAGCACGACGATCAAGGCGACGCCGCGCCGCGCATCCGATCTCATGGCTGCCTCTTCGGCGCGTTCGCGGCCACCGGCAGGTAGAACCGGCTCGTGAACCTCTCGAGATCCTCCGCTCCTCGCCAGACACCGCGAACGTGGACGGTGACCTCCACCGCCTTGGGCATCTGGCCCGAGAGATCGGAGTTCCACGAGTCGACCCATCCGGAACCGTCAGTGTAGCGCACCTGCAGCGCCACGACGTCCCGCGCGATTTCCTCGACATAGGCCTCCGCGTCCAGGACCGTCACGTTCTCCGTCAGGCGTTTGCGGCGCTCGCGGACAAGGCCTTTGTTCTCGTCGATGGAGAATGTCGACCGGACGACATCCGTTTCCTTCTCCGTCGCGGCGAGGGACGGCTGATGGGCGACCGTCACGACCGCCAGCGTGTCCCGCGGCCGATCTTCGGTGCCGCCGTCCGTACCGGTGAAGGCGCTGAAGGCGCCGCGCACGTCGGCCTCGATGGCGCGCAGCGCCACGCGCGCCGTCTGGGACCGCGCCGCCTCGGCCGCCCCGCGCGCGGAAACGCCCCGGCCCGCGTCCAGAAGCGCCCAGCATGCCCCGGCGACCGCCGCGAAGATGACCATCGCGACCAAGAGCTCCAAGAGCGTGAACGCGCGCCTCACGGCCGCTCCCGCATCAACCGAACCAGATGGATCGACCGCTCCTCTCCCCGTTCCTTCCACGCGACGGTGACGGTCAATTGCGTAAGCCCGGCGGTGCTCGTCGGCTCGCTTCGCACCGCCCACCGCCATGTCGGATCCGACTCGTCGAGCACGCCGCCCTGGCTGAGATTCATCGGCAGGAGCCCGGCTTCCAGCTCCGTCATCTTGGTTTCCGCTTGCCATGCGGCCCGCGTCCGGTTCTGCGCCGTCACCGAGGCGGCGGCGCCGGTGGCGAAACCTTGGGCGAGAACGGCGATCGCCGCCGCCATCACAACGAAAGCGACCAAGACTTCGATCAGCGTGAATCCCTTCATAGCTTTTCCATCTCGACTCGCGCCGTCGCGCCGTCGATCCGAATCGTCACGCCTTCGGCCTTGGGATGCGCCACCGTGAACGCGCCCGCCGTGGCCGTCCCGTCGGGGCGGAATTCGTAGTACCGTGGCCCTGCATCGACGTCCTCCAGAGCGCCCTCCAGCGCCTCCAGCGTCACGTCCTCCGGCAACGCCTGCGGCTCTCCCCACGCGCCCGCAACCCGCTGGAACACGCCCGGTTCGCCCAGTGGATCCCTTTCATAGGCGAGCCAATACGCCGGCGGGTCCGAAACCTGAACGCATAGGCGATACCGATGCTGCGTCAGCGCCGCGTCCGTCCTCGCCTTGCTGAGGACCGCGACGAGTTCGTCGGCGGCCTTCTGGACCTTGAGTCCCGGGAAGAAGCCGGTGAACGACGGCGCCACGAGCCCCGCAACGACGGCGATGACCACCATCACGACGAGAAGCTCGGTGAGCGTCAGGCCGCCTCGCCTACTTCTCAACATCGTCCTCCGTCCCCGCCTGCCCATCCTTGCCCAGCGACAGCAAGTCGTAGCTGTCCGGGTATTTCTCGCCGGGACACTTGTACACGTACTCGTTTCCCCACGGGTCCTTGGG
>JACPRB010000294.1 GCA_016190155.1 Planctomycetota bacterium | reverse complement strand
GGCCAGGAGAGGTCCTACCACTACGTCGAGGTGATGATCGCCGACGGCAAGGTCAACATCGAGTTCATGATATGGACCTTCCAGGACGACTGGGAGGACTACATGGCGACGATGCTGGAGATCGCCGACAGCATGGAGTTCGGCGAGCTTCCGGAGCTCAAACCTCGGTTCACCAACCGGGTGCCCAGGGTCAAAGTCGATCCCGAGCAGCGCGCGCTCATGCGCCGGCGGGACAAGAAGCTCGCGGAAGATTGGGTGAAGAAAGCGTCTTGGTTCACCGACTACGACAAGGCTCGAGAGGAGGCGAAGAAGGCCGACAAGCTCATCTTTGCCTATTTCACGCGGTCGTACGAGGACTGAGCGCCTGCCGCCCAGGTAGAGCGCGGCGCGCTCTCGGACGAGAAGTTTCCGGCGTTTGCCAAGAAGTTCGTTCTGTTTTGTCACGTGACCAGCCACGTCACGACGGACCCGTACCCGGACCTGCTCTCGGAGAAAGGCGGCACGGGCTTCCCGTATCTGGTGATTCTGGACGCTGAAGGTAACCCGCTTTCCAAGGTCACCGGGGCCAGGACCATCGAGGGCTTCGAGCAGGCCGCCGGCAAGGCCAAGGAGTTCGTGAAGTTCCGGGCGCTTGCGGAGCGCGGCGACGCTCGCGCTCAGTGCCAGATTCTCTTGGCGCGGCTGGAGATGGGATTGCTCAACGCCGCGGAAGCCCGCCGTGAGGCGGCGGAACTGAAGGATGTTCCCAGTGATCTCAAGACGAGGCTCGATGGCTTCCTGGCCGACTTCGAGGTGGACGATGTCTTGCGCGAGGTTCGTCTCGAGGCAGGCCGGCGTTTCCTGCAGATGAAGAAGAGCGGGCGGGTGCCGCAGGACGGGGACAAGGGCGACACGTTTTGGAGCCACGTCCTGGAGTTCGCCGAGGACCGCTCCGACGGCGACGTGTTCGAAGAGGCGCTGGAGGCCATCAAGAAGATCTACGGAGATCAGATCAACCAGAAATGGGTCGAGAGACAGGAACAGATTCTCAAGAAGATCAGAGAGCCTTGAGGGGAACAGAGGACCCAGAGAAGACGAAACCAACACCAGAGGACGCTGAGGACGCAGAAAAGCTTTGATGAGGACATGCGATCGACGCGCGTTCGTGGCCCTTTGCCTCGTCATCGCGATCGGATGCGATCGTCCCGCAAGGCCCTCGAGCGTGACGCCGCCGCAACCGGTCGCCCCGCAGGTCCAGCAAGCTCCGCGCGAGCCGGAGGTGGATCTGGTGCCGGCCCAACCCTTCTCGACGCCGGAAACAACGCCGGTCAACACGGACGTGCCGATCACGCGGAAGGTCCGCCTGAGCGTGCAGGCGTCCACGTGGCGCGAAGCGGCACCGTTCGATGTGACGGCGGATCTGCACGCGAAGCTCCGCGCGGGTGGCGTCGAAGTGGTCGAGGAGGCCGCGACCGACGGCGAGGTGCGAATCGATTACGAAGAGAGCGAGGGAAACGACTACGACATCCCGACGGGAGATACCGAAAAGGGCACGAAGATCTTCCTGGCCGTCGAGATTCGATCGGATAAGACCCTTCCGAAGCCCATGTCCCTGGAGATCGAGGGAGAGTCACCCACCTTCGTCAACGTTACGCTCGGCGACGTGAGCCGATCGCTCTACCAAGCGGCGCTCGACAGCCTGCAATCGAACGAACTGTACGAGTGCTTGGGCGATTATGTGGCCGCGGCTCTCGGGGAGCCTTCGGCGCGGTCCCGCCTGATGCCGGTCCTGGTGCGGCGGGAGGCGGGATCGGCCGTTCTGAATCTGCTCGAGACGCTCGGCCATCAGCCGTCGACGCCGGCGGAGCACGTGTACGTGGCCGCCGCGAAAGGAAATCTCGGGGAGTGCGCGCGTTTCGGACGCGACGTCGTGATTCCCCTGACGCGGATCTTGGCCGCGGAGGCCGACCAGGTCGGGGACTGGTCGTTGACGGAGGAGGTCGCGGGCGTCTTGCGCAGGATCGGCGACGGCGAGGCCGCGCCGGCCTTGAAAGACCGGTTGGCGTCCTTCGGCCCGGCGAGAGCGGTCGAAGAGGAATGGATACCGGACGACGAGGCCGAAGTGGTCGCGGCCTTGATCCTGGCCCTGGAGACGTCGGGAGATGAGAGCGCGCTGCTGGACGTGTCACGTTTCGAAGGCGACGCCCGGCCGGAGGTGGTCGAGGCCGTCGCGACGGCGCAGAAGGCGTTGTGGGAACGGGTCTCGATCCGGCCTCGTGCGGAGGAGCATCCGCCGGAGATCGTGTTGCGCGTCGTGGCGCGGGGTTGGTTGGATCGGCGGTTCGACGTCGAGGGGAGCCTTCGCCGGAAACTGGAGGAGGTCGGGGTCCGCGTCTTGGCGGCGGAGTCCAAGGAAGCGGACGCGGTGGTGCTCGTCGAGTACGAGGAGCGCAAGGGAGGCCAGTATCGTTCGTTCTACGGCACGGGAGCGGAGGCGGGTTTCGGGACGCTCATTTCCTGCCGCTTGTCCGTGATCAACGCGAAGGACCGCCTGGTGGCGGGGCCGTTCGGGGTCGACGCGCAGACGCCTTCGCAGATGGACGAGAACGGCGACCTTCATGTCGGCGCCATACGGGAATTCGAGAAGTCGGATCGGTATGGGCTCGCGCGCGACTTTGTCGCGGCGGCCGTGGGGCGCCGGGAGGCGGTGCCGAAACTCATCGCGCAATTGCGCCGTCCCGATGCGCCGACGGAGATCCTCCAGTTGGTTCGAAGGCTCAAAGGCGAGTGGTCCGAGGAGGACCAGGCGCTCATCGCGGTGGCCGGGGCCGACTTCGCGGCCTGCGCGCGTTTAGGCAAAGTCGTGACGGGGCCGCTCTTGGAGGTCTTCAAGGACTCGAGGGATTGGGATACGCCCGAGGGGCTTCGGGCGGCCGCGGCGATCTTCGCGGGGGCCGGCGAGCGGCGAGCGGCGCCGCTCCTCGTCGAGAAGCTGAAGCGGCTTTGTCCCGTCGCGGAGGAAGAGTTCGAGGAAACGCCGGAGGCGGAGACGGCGACCGTCTTGATCGAGGCGCTTGGTCGCCTGAAAGAGCCGTCGGTGACCGAGGTCCTGCAGGATTACGCGCGCGACAAGCGAAGCGCGATTGCGGAGGCGGCGAAGCGCGCGCTTGAAGAGGAACGGTGACGGAGACGCTATAAACGGAGAGGTGCCGTTCACCGCTTCAGGAGGCAGGACGTGCGCGTCTTGAGCGGCGTCAAGCCGAGCGACCGTCCGCACATCGGGAACTACTTCGGCGCGATCCGGCAGTTCCTCGAGTTCCAGCACCGCCATGAAGGATTCTATTTCATCGCGGATCTGCACGCGCTCGACCAGGTGCGCGATGCGGCGCGGTTACGAGAGTACTCGTTCGGCGTCGCGCTCGACTTCCTGGCGCTGGGGCTCGATCCCAAGAAGGCCGTCCTATTCCGGCAGTCCGACGTGCCGGAGGTGACGCAGCTCCAGTGGGTCCTGGGCACCGTTACGCCGATGGGGCTGCTCGAACGGGCGCACGCGTACAAGGACGCCGTGGCGAAAGATAAGTCCGTGGACTTCGGGCTTTTCGCGTATCCCGTCTTGATGGCCGCCGACATCCTGCTCTATGACAGCGATCGGGTGCCGGTGGGGCAGGACCAGACGCAGCACCTCGAGATCGCGCGAGACATCGCGATCCGGTTCAACCGGACCTACGGTAAGGACTTCGATCCCAAGACGGGCGAGGGCGGCGTCCTCAAGCTGCCGTCGGCGGTGGTGCTGGAGGAGACGGGGATCGTGCCGGGTACGGATGGCCGGAAGATGTCGAAGAGCTACGGCAACACGATTCCTCTATTCGGCACGGACGCGGAGTGGAGGAAATCGGTCATGGGGATCGTGACGGATTCGGTCCCCGTGGAGGCTCCCAAGGATTCCCGGAAGAGCACGGTGTTCGCCCTCTTGAAGCTCTTCTCGACGCCCGAGGAGATTGCGGAGATCGAGCGGCAGTATCGGGCGGGCGGCGTGGGCTACGGGAGCTTCAAGGAGCGGTTGCTGCGGAAGATTCAGGAGACGTTCGGAGCGGCGCGGGAGCGGCGGCGGCAACTCGAACGCGATCCGGTCGAGGTGGAGCGGGTGCTGGCCGAGGGCGCGTCGCGCGCGAGGGCGGTGGCGGGTCAGGTGCTTGGTCGCGTGTTACGCGCGTGCGGCCTTCGCGTGTAATGGAGAGGCAACGTGCCGGCTGGGGCACGATCGCGTCCACAGCCGGCACGATGCGCGGACGTTCACGGCTGGCGCGAGGGGTCCTCTCTGGGATTGAGGTACTTCGTATCCAGCGGACCTTCCGCATGGATGAGGAGGATCACGTCCGTTTTGGCCTGTGTTGAATGAACGGTGTCGGCCGGTTCGAAGAGCAGCGCGCCCGCCTCCAATGTCTCGCTTCGTCCAGGCTCCATGCGCTCGCCTTTGCCGATGATGAGC
>JACPRB010000293.1 GCA_016190155.1 Planctomycetota bacterium | reverse complement strand
TCCTGGCTTCCTCAGAGATACTCAGGCGACTGGCCTGGAGGTTCATGTAGCACAGCAGAGATTCTTTAAAGGCCCCGCGGCTTGCGGAGCGAAAGCGTCGCCAGTATGGCCAAGACGGCCAGCCCGTTCGCGAGATTCCCGATCGCGCCCGGCGCCGACAAGGCGCAACGCTTCTTCTTGTCGTCCGCCGGCGCCCAGGTCGATCCGGCCACCACGTTCGAGATCGCGCTCCAGTTGGGGACCTCGTCCGCGGTCTTGACGGCGAAGTAATGGGTGACGCCGGAGGCGAGACCGCCCACCGTGAGCGACTCCGCCGTTCCCGCGGCGGAGGGCACCGGCGCGCCGGTGGCCGCGGTCGCGGCGAGGAAGTTCGCGTCCGTCGTGATCGGAGCCGTCGAGTAACGGATGTCGTACGCGGTGGCCGTGCCGGTGCCGGCATCGTCGCCGGGTGCGGTCCAGCCGAGGGTGACGGTCGTGGCGTTCACGGCGGCCACGCCCAAGGTGGTGACGGCGGCGGGCGGCGTGATGTCCGGCGACGCCGTCGTGCCGGTCGGATTCGGACCGGAGATTACGCTCCAGTTGAACGCCTCGTCGGCCGTCTTGACGGCGAAATGATACGTGGTGGAGGGGGACAGCCCGACGACGCCCATCGATTCGATCGTACCCGCCGCGGAGGGAGCGGGTTCGCCGGAGGCCGACGTCGCGCCGTTGAAGTCCGCGTCCGTGACGATCGGACTGGTGGAGTAGCGCACGTCGTAGGTCGTCGCTGTTCCCGTGGCTCCGTCGTCGCCCGGCGCGGTCCATTGCAGGGTGGCCGTGTCGACCGTCATAAGCGTCACGGCCAGATCCGTGACGGCGGCGGGCGCCGTGATGTCCGGCGTCCAGAGATCCTCGATCTCGAAGGCGCCTTCCTCGAACTCGACCCAGGCGGAGGCGGCGTCCTTCGCGTCCAGGGTTCGTGCCCGCCAATGATGGGCGATCCCGTTGGCCAGCGTGGCGCTCGGGACGGAGGCGGTGCCGCCGGCGGCCAGGGGAGCGCTCGTAACCAAGCCTGTGCCGTCGAAGCCGAGCGCCGTAGACTTGATCTCGACTTGCAGGCGGACGTCGTCGCCGTTCGGATCCGTCAAGGCGGCGCGACAGCGGAATTGCGCGGCCGTGAGCACGGTCGTGTCCGCGACCACGGTTACGTCGTCGATTTGGCGCTGCTGAAGCGCCGTGGGGGCGTCCGGAGGGGCGTTGCTGCCGGGCAGGTCTTCGTAGATCTCCGTCGAGCTGTTGAAATTGGTGAACGTGTCGTCGGGCCGGCCGCCGCAGACCATCATCTTCCCTTCTTCGATACGATATCCCGCGCCGTAGTCGCGATTCGCGTTCATCGCCGGCTCGATGGGAGGACCGCTCCACGTGCCCGCTTCATAGCGGTGGACTTTGTTGACGGGGCCGAACAGATTGCCGCCTGGTTGCAGCACGACGCCCGTCGACGGCGAGATGATGGCGGCCATCGGCCAATAGTTATCGTGGCCTTCGGGCGCCGGCGCCGCCGGGGTCCACGTGCCGGCGTTGAAGATCTCGCAGCTGGTTTGCGGGGCGAGACCGTCGCTTCCGGGCAGGCGCAGGATCTCGCCGGCAGGCAGCCGCACGACGGCGCACTGGAATCTGGGGGCGGCCAACGAACTCGTGGCGGCCCAGCCGCCCGCGCCGCTATCCGGGGTGTAGATTTCGCACGCGCTGGTCACGTCGATGCTGGCGGCCCATTCGCGGGTCGCTCCCCCCACGGCCAGGAAGGTGCCATTGTCGAGCCGGATGAAGCCGAAGAGCAGACGCGCGTTGGCCATGGCCGCGGCGGGCGAGAACGAGTTCGTGGCGGGATCGTACACGTCGCAGCTCGTCACGGCATTGTCCGCGGCGTAGAGGGAGTCGACGCCGGTTCCTCCGCCGGCGACCAGCACCCGTCCGTCGTCGAGCCGGACGGCACCGTGATAGGCGCGGGCGGAGCTCATGGTGGTGGCCGTCGTGGTCCACGCTCCGTTTTGCGGATTCCAGACGTAGGCCGTGTTGAAGGTGCTGGTTCCTTCCGGCAGGAAGCCGCCGGTCAAGAGGACCTTTCCGCTCTGAAGGAGCGTCAGGATGGGCAGCCACCGTTCCTGGCCGGCGGGCAGGCTCGCGGTGGTGGTCCAGGTCAGCGTCACGGGGTCGAAGACCTCCGCGCTATTGAGGGCGAGCGTCAGGTTCCCTCCGCCCACGACGAGGGCTCTTCCGTCTTCGAGCGCCACCAGCCCGGGTCGTTCGCGGCCCTCCGACATGGTGGTCGTCAGAGACCATGTCGGGTCGATCACGATGGGGTAGGCGTCCGGCGCCGGGGTTGGGAAGACCACGGTGAGCTCCGCGGTGTGGGAGTCGGATAGATCGATCCGGATCACGTCCGGAGGTTCGGCGCCGAGGCCGTTCACGAGCAGCGCTCCGTCGTGGCGCTCTCCTTGGGCGTCGATGAAGAAGGGTCTGGGCATGCGCAGCCACGCCGTGCCTTCGGAATCCAGGACTTCCAGGTGTCCAGCGGGCGCCAGGGCGAGGCCTGGGGCGCCTTTTCCGACCTGCAGCGCGTAGTGGAAGGAGGCGGGGGATGGATGCAGGAGGATCTCGAATTCCTCCGCCCACTCTTGGCCGCGCATGTGAAGCGTGGCCTTTTCGGTTGTGGACTGCGCCAGGCGGATTTCCCATGCGTCGCGCATCTTTTCGCGGAGGAAGTCGCGTGTCGGGGCGGGTAGTTCCCAGCGATCAAACTGCGCGTTCAATTCGGCCGTCGTGGTCAATGTCAGAGGCGCGGGTTCGACACCGAGTCGCGTGCATTGCACGTCGACGGGGCCGTCGGCGATCCAGAGCGGTCGGTCTAAGGAAGTGGGCAAGGCCGCGAGCAGGGTCCGCTGGAGGAGGCGGAACGAGGGGGTCCCGCGCGCCGCCGATGTATTCGCATTCGTCGGGCGGATGAGGCAAGGCGTCAGAGCGAGAGTCAAGAGAGCCGCGCCGCCGAGCGACTTTCCGAGCCGACGCATCATTCCTCCTCGCGAAGCGCGCTTGGGGTTCAAACGCTTCTAGTCATATATCCCACGTTTGCCCCCGCGGGAAGGCAAATCGCTTACACGCCGAGGACGCTTTCGAGCAGGCTTGCCGTGGCCTGGATGGCCCCTTTGCCGGCCTCGACGGCTTTGCGAGCCATCTCGCCCGTCACGCGCGCCAATGTGGGATCGCCCAGCAGATCCGACAGGGCGCGCGGCAGGTCGATGGAGTTGTGCACGACGCGCATTCCGCCGACGGCGATCAGGGCGTCGGCGATCTCGCGGAAGTTGTCGAGGCTCGGACCGGACACGACGGGCTTGCCCAGGGCGGCCGGTTCCAGCATGTTCTGACCGCCGCGCACGCAGAACGTCCCGCCGATGAAGACGACGCCGGCCAGGGCGTAAACTTTCGCCAGCTCCCCGACGGTATCGAGCAGGATCACCGCGTCGGCCGGGGCCGGCCCGGCGGATCGTCGCGCGCAAGGCAGCCCGGCTCCGGTGAAAATCTTCTCCACGTCGGCGGCGCGTTCGAGGTGGCGCGGCGCGACGAGCAATCGCAGATCGGGGTGCGATGGGCGGATCTTCAGGTACGTTTCCGCGATGATCTTCTCTTCCGGGTCGTGCGTGCTTCCGCACACGAGGAGGGGTTCGCCGTCGCGCAACCCGAGCGCCGGACGGAGCTCGCGGGCGGCCGTGTCCGGGTCGAACGCGATGGCGGCGTCGTACTTGAGGTTGCCCGTCACGGTGACGCGGCCGTCGTCGAGGCCCAGGTCGCGGAATCGTTTGGCGTGGTCTTCGCTCTGCGCGCCGTACTGAGAGATGCGCCGGAAGATCGGGCGCCAGAACCAGGAGAAGCGGCGGTAGCGGCGATGGGAACGGCGGGAGAGGCGTCCGTTGACGACGATCATCGGCACGCCGAGCCGTTCGGCGACCTCGGTGAAGTTCGGCCACACCTCGAGTTCGACCAGCGCGATGGCGGTCGGGCGCACGCGCTCGATCGCCTGGCGTGCCGCGAAGGTGAAGTCGAGCGGCCAGTAATGCGTGCACGCCTCAGGGAAGGCCTTCTGGGCGTTCTCCAAGCCGGCTTGGGTGAGCGTCGACACGTGCAGCGCGAGGTCGGGGCGGCGGTGTTTGAGCTCCTTCACGAGGGGGCGGATGACGTTGACCTCTCCGACCGAGGCGCAGTGGAACCACAGGCAGGGGGCGTCGCCCTTCCGTTCGGGCGCTTCGCCGAGGCGTTCCTCGAGGCGATCCCGATATCGCTCGTCGGTGGCGAACTTGAACAGCAGGTACGGCGAGGCGAGCAACCCCGCCAGGCCGTAGCCGATGTTGAGCAGGATTCCCATGTCAGAGGACGCAGCGCGGAGACCGCAACCGAACTCGGGGATCCTCCGTTTTCCGTCCGGAGAATACTATGAGGAAGCCAGGAAGCCAGGAGGAAGACCGAAGGACAGGACGACCGACTTCCTTTCCTGGTTTCCTGCCTTCCTCAGAGATACTCCGGCGACCGGCCTGTAGGTTCATGAAAAATCTTGTCTTAGCACGAAGATTTTATCGATTAGCCCAGCAGAGAG
>JACPRB010000288.1 GCA_016190155.1 Planctomycetota bacterium | reverse complement strand
CTCTCTGCTGGGCTAATCGATAAAATCTTCGTGCTAAGACAAGATTTTTCATGAACCTACAGGCCGGTCGCCGGAGTATCTCTGAGGAAGGCAGGAAACCAGGAAAGGAAGTCGGTCGTTCTATCCTTTGGTTTTCCTCCTGGCTTCCTGGCTTCCTCAGAGTATTCTCCGGACGGAAAACGGAGGATCCCCGAGTTCGGTTGCGGTCGCCGCGCTGGGATTTGAGGGGCTGCGCAAATCGACGCACCGAAATCGTCCAACCTATTCTTGCGCAGCCCCTAAAGGGGATGACTTCGAGAACGCACCGAGTATAATGGCCAGAGCCACTTAGGCCGTCGCGGAGAGGTGGCAGAGTGGTCGATTGCGGCGGCTTGCTAAGCCGTTAACCGGGGTTAACCTGGTTCCAGGGTTCGAATCCCTGCCTCTCCGCCATTCCATGAGAGGCGTCCGGCGCAAAGTAGTGTCGCTTCACCCGCGCGATCGACTCGTCCAACGCCTCCGCCAAGAAGTGCGGAATGATTCCACACATACGTCGAACAGGACCTTGTGGGGCGGGCGGGGGCGTCCAGCATGACGATCTTGGATTGGAAGATCCAAGGTGGAAAGAAAGGAGCGCCGCATGCGATGGTTGCCGGGGGAATCGTGGTCGGTATTCTTCGTTCCCAAGCCGCGGGAAGAAAACATGCGGGAATGCGTAGGGACGGCCCTGTCGGAAGTCCTGAAACAGGTGGATGTTGAAGGTCCGAACCCACAAGTACGCGAGTGCGCTCTCGTCATCTACGACGGCGCCATCGATCCTAATCCAAACAGTCAAGACGCCCATCCGATCATCCCGTTCGGGATCGAAATGCTGCGTCAAGATGATCGCGTCGTCTTTGGAAATGAAACCGTTGGAGCGGAAATTGCCCGCACGTTGAGCGCGCTTCTGGACGCGGACGTCTGGGCCTGCCATGTTTATGCACAGGAGCCTTGGTCGATCGGAGAGCATTTTTCCAAGGGTACGCGAATTGCGAGATGGGAAGGCGAGAAGATACTCACGAGCGAGTTCGATGACGAAGATCAGGAGACCTATTTCTCTGACGTGGAGCCCGAGGAAGTCTCCGATGGTGAGCCCTTGAGCGTGCTGGGCAGGCTCTTCGGAATCGATCCGCGATGGCTCTGGGGGTGGAGTGGTGCGGGCGAAGGGGCGGATGGGTGGGGAGGATTGACGGGGGACTCGGCGCCCCTCCAAGTGAACGTGTCGTTTCAGCCGCGTCGGCCACAGCCTTTGAGCGTCACGATCAAGGATGTGAATCCATCGCGGCAGGCCGTGAGCTTTGTCGTGTCGGGCCAAATAGACGCTGGCCTCCCCAAGATCCTGGCCAACGCCTTGGAGGAGGCGCTTCGAAAACGATACAAGCGTATCGTTCTTGATCTCTCCGGCTTGGAGTTCATCGGAGAGGAAGGCATCCGTGGACTCATGGATTACAGCGATCGCCTTCAGGCAGCCGGCGGACGACTTGTCTTGGCGCGAGTGCGCGAAGGACTTGCCACCGTCCTGTCGCTGCTGGGCTTGGGTGCGTTCTTCGAGGTCGTCTCGACTTCTTGACGCCCCGCTTACTCCACGATGCGCGCCGTCTTGACGAAGTCCAGTTCCTTGAACTGGCGGTTCAAGTAGGCGTTGCCTTGCTGCTGGATGCGCCCCTGCTCGGGCCCGCGTCCCTCGGGAGCCCCTTCGCCGTAACCCGCATACAGCGAATCCACGATCTCCATGCCCTGAACTACTTCGCCGAAGGGCGCGAAACCGTGGGCGTCGAGCCGACTGTTGTCGACGAAGTTGATGAACACTTGAGTGGTTCGGGTATTCTTCCCCGCCGTGGCGAAAGTGATCCGTCCCCGCGTGTTGCTCTGCTTGACCGGATCATCGGGAATGCAGGCTTCACTCCACTTGGCCGAAACGGCGGGATCGCCGTGGATGCCGAACTGGACCATGAACCCGGAGATCACGCGGAAGAACCGGACGTCGTCGTAGAAGCCGCTCTTGACGAGTTCGTAGAACCGGTCCGCGCCGTGCGGCGCCCACTCGCGCGTCACGCGCACCACGAAGTCCCCCTTGCTCGTGACGAAGCGAACCTGGAACGTGGCCGGCGCCGTCTTGTTGTCCGGCACCGCCTTGGCGGCGGGTGCCGTTTGGGTGTCCGACGCCGGCTTCTTGTCCTGCGTCGGAGGAGCACCGGGGTCCGCGATCGGCTTGGAACACGCCCCGATCATCAACACGCACGTCCACCATGCCGCGTGACCTGTCCTCATGCGTCGGTTCCTCCGAATGGCGGTCATAGCCTAGAACGCGGCCTTGGCGCAGACCAACGTTTTCGCTCGTGATCTACCACGCCAGCGTCAGCGCCACCTTCTCTTTGCCGCGACGCACCGTGAAAAGCAGCGACTCGCCCCGCTTGGCCCCGGCCACGATGGCCCGGATTTCCTCCACGAAACGCACATCCTGCCCCGCCCCCCCCACGATGACGTCCCCGGCGCGAAACCCCGCCTTCTCCGCCGCGCTGCCGGGGTCGACCTCATCGACGCGCGTCTCCATCAGATTCAACCCCAGCGGCGGTCGGGGCGCCTCGGGCGGCGCCGTTTCCGCGCGCGGCTTCTCGGCCCGCGCCAGATGGATCTTCCGGGACCGGTAGTCGATGGTCACCCGGAAGTTCTCCAGCCAGTTGGCTCCCAGGAAGCCGTCGCACTTCAGCCCGAGATCGTTCATCTCCCGCATGGCCTGTGGTTCGTGGAGAACGGCCGCGCAGGAAGTGACCTCGGCGTCGCCGATCGCCAGCGAATCCAAAGTCGTCCACCGGATCTCGGGACGCAAGGAGGGGCGCCCGACGAGATCGAACTCCTTGGCCAGCGCCGGCCGGAGCACCGTGATCTGCGCCCCGCAGTCGAACAGCAGATTCAGCCTGCGACCGCGGTCGTTGAGACGTCCCTCGACCCAAAGGAGATTGTTCGTGCGTTCGCAGGGGACGACCGTCCCCGGCTCGTCCACGGCTCCCGGCGGCGCCAGTATCAGCCGACGGTTCGGATAATCGATCGTGAATCGGAAGCGCTCCAGATACGGGGTGCCGAGAAGCCCGTCATAATCCACTCCGATCTGTCGCAGGTAGTGCGCCGCTTCGGGATCGTCCACCATCACGCGAAGGTTGCGCGCGACGGCCTGTCCGGCGGCGATGGCCCCGCAGACGGCGCTTCGACCCGGCTCCAGCCCGGCCCGGCGCGCCGCCGCCGGCGTCACCACCGTTTGGCTGGCGCCCGTGTCGACGATCCAGGTGGCCTCGTGCCCATCCAGGGAACCCTGAACCACGATGATGCGCTCGACCAGTTCGAACGCGACGATCTCCTCCTGCGCCTGCGCCACCGAGGCCAGGAGCAACGTGATCGCGCAACGCCAAGAGAACATGGCCATTGTATGGCTGTTCGTCAGTTCTTTCGTTCACCTGTTTACGCACTCAAAGGCGTATGCGAAAGGCGGTGCGCGACAGGCGGAAAACGGATGCCCGCCCGGACACGACGCCCGGAACGGACGAACGAATGAACGGGTGAACCGGTGAACGCTCATCAGGGCTCGAATGTCATGCGCTTGTAGATTTCACGCGTGAGCCGGACATCCTGCATGCAGTAGGCGTAGATCTCGGCATCGCGCCCTGCGGCGTGGACCTTGGCCACGCACCCCCCGTTGATCTCGCCCTTGGACGATTTCAGGCCCAGGACCTTCGCCAACGTGTCGAGGCTGATCCGCTCGCGCGAGCTCCAGAAATTCCACATTTCCATCGTGTCGTAGACCTGGTCGCTGCGATAGCGAGCCAAACTGATCGGCAGCGGAGGGATGCCGTGAACGATCGAGCGCTTGATCAGGAACGGAAGATCGAAGGAGAGGATGTTGTGGCCGACGTACTGGCGCACTCCGCGCGCCTGTTGCCAGAATCGGCGGAGCATGTCCGCCTCGGGACCCGCGAGGATCTCCGGCCCATCCATGCCGGGTTCGCGCCAGATGCCGATGCACAGGATGCGTCCGAACTCCGCGTGCAGGCTCGTCTGAGCGATGGCCTCGCGCCTCTCCTCTTCGGAGGCGCACGGAGGCTTCACGGTCGACAGGAAGACGTCGACCCGTTCGGGCGGGACCGGCAACGTCTCGATGTCGAGGTAGAGACGCATGCGACGACGTAATTCTACCCCAAGGTGATATTGAACCCTAAGGCCGATCCGTGAACGCCTCTTTGAGGGGTTTGGAGGCCTCCACGGCCGCCTTGAACGACCATCCTCCGTCGCCGTTGGACACTTTCAGGAGGAGGGTGTTGACGCCTTCTTTCAGCGTTCCCTTGACGACGTCGGGCGAGTGATCGACCGGCCGTAGCGTATGGTTGGAGTGGATCTTCCGGCCGTTGAGCCACGCCTCGATTCCGTCGTCCGAGTTCAGGTGGAACGTGACGGCCTGCGCTTCGTCCGAGAACAGGTACGTGATCGCGTAGGCGAGGCTCTCGTTGCGATTGAACGGCTGGCGCAGGTCGATCAGCCCGTTCGCGTCGACCTCGGCCTTTTTCCAGCCGACCGTCAGGCCGTCCGCGTCCGCGTACGTGGCCGCGAGATCCACGACGCTCCGCTCCGGTGCACACACCTGCCGGGCCAGCTCCGCGTCCCGTTGAAAGGGAAACGGCCCGACGACGTTCCAGAAGCGCAGGAACTTCTCCTGGCGTTTGATCACGTTGGATTGAAGGACCCTGGATGACGAGATGTGACGGCCGTTCACGGTCGCGTCCAGGCGGAGTACGCGCGTCAGGGGCGCTCCGACGGGAACGGCGGCGCTCGAAGGGAACGGCGGCAGCTCGGATTTCAGGGGTTTGGCGGGCGTCGGCGTGGTCCGCTCTTCGACGACGGATCGTGTCTCCTCACCCATCTGATCGATGACGGACACCGCGACGTCTGTTGCGACCCCTCGCGTGTTGTAGACGTAGATCATCTCCGGACCGCCGTGGAAATACGGCGTTTCACGGCGTTGCAGCATGGCGATCCCCGACAAAGCGAGCGCGCCCTCGGTGAGCTTCGGGTTCGCGAGGAGCTGTTCGATCGTGCCGCCCTCTCCCCCCAGGCGACGAAGCCGCCGAGCCGCGGCCGCTTCTCGCAATGCCGCCGCGTCCGCTTCCTCAACGTCGAGCTCGACGACGACCTGCTCGCCTACGGGCCGCTCGGGCACCGCGATGCGGTTGGTCAGGGCGGTTTCGTCATAGTCGACGTTCGTCGGCCGGCCGTCGAGCGTGGCGCTCCTGGCGCGGCGCGTGCACGGCAGCTCGAGCACATAGGAACGTCGTTCGACGCGGCCCGTGTAGGTGCCGTTCGTCGGGCCGATGACGATCTTCACCGTGCCGCCTTCGCGGCGGTAGAAGAGGGGCGTGACGGCGTGGCGTCCCCCGAGATACTCCGTGGAAACGCCGTCGTCTTCGTACAACATGAAACCACCGGCGTCCCCCGGATAACAGCGGACGATCAATCTCGTCAGGGACTCCGTCGTCATGCGCGGCGTGTACGGCTGCGTCGGGATCGGAACGCCTCCCTTGACGAAGAGAGGGAACTCGTCCAGGTTCGCGGTGACGAACGTCTCGAGGTCGCCCTCGTAGGACTCGCCGGTGAACCAGTTGAACCACCGACCTTTGGGGAACCAGACCGCCTGTGTCGCGAGCTTCGAGGGGCCCACGCCGGGAGAAGCGACGGGCGCGACGAGGAAGGCGCCGCCGAACATGTACTCCTGCCCGTTTCGATACGCCTTCTCGTCTTGGGGGTGCTCCAGGTAGAGCGGCCGGATGAGGGGCAGCGAGTCCCGGTGGCTTTCCCGCACGCTCGAATAAATGTACGGGAAAAGAATGGAGCGAAGCTGAAAGGCGACGCGCATCGCGTCGGTGGCTTGGCGGCCGTAGGTCCACGGGCGCCGGTCGAGCTCGGAGGAGCGCGTGGAGTGGATCCGCAGCGCGGCGCTGAGGGCGCCGAATTGCGTCCAGCGCACGAAGGACTCCTCGTTACGGGAGCCTTGATGGCCGCCGATGTCGTGCGACCAGAAGAAGCATCCCACGTTGCCGGCCGTCGAGGTGAAGGGGACCTCGAACTGCAGCATCGGCCAGCCGGTGTCCGCGTCGCCGGAGAAATGGATGACGTAACGATGATCGCCCCAGCCGGCCCAGCGGCTGAAGGACATTCCTCGCCGGCCGTCGCGGCCCGTGTGGGTGAAGTAGCAGCGGTTGAGCCACGCGAGATTCGTGAGATCCGGGACGCTCCGGGTGAAGGGGTACTGTTGCCAATCGAGCCACCAGAAGTCGACGCCCGCGTTCTCGAGGGGCGCGTGGGTATGCTTGAAGAGCGTGTCGAGATACCGCTTGTCGCCGGCGTCGAAGGGCACGGTGTCTCCCCTGGAGGGGTCTTTGCCCAGGTCCCTCATGAAAGCCTTGTAGGCGTCCTCGTGGGGTCCGACGCCGTCGGCGGGATGGACGTTGAGCGTCGCGAAGAGGCGCTGCTGGTGAAACCACGCCAGCAGCGCTTCCGCGTCCGGCAAGAGTTCGCGGTTCCAGGACCAGCCGGTCCATCCGTCTTTGTGCCAGTCCATGTCCAGGACCATGATGTCGAGGGGAAAGTCGTGGCGGGCGTACTCCGCGACGATCTTGCGGTAGTCCGTGGAGCTGTAGGGCCACCAGCGCGAGTACCACGAGCCCAGGGCGTACTTGCGGGGCATGGGTACGGGTCCGGCGATGGCGGTCAGTGCGCGAAGGGCCGCCTTGAAATCCAGGCCGTATCCGAACAGGTACCAGTCGGTGCCGGCCTTCGCGGGGCGCGATCGCACCCAGTCGTCGATGAGCAAGTGCCCCTTGGAATCGTCCAGAAGGTACCAGCCGTCGCGCGAGAGGAGGCCTTCTCCCAGATCGACGGCTTGTTTGATGCTGTCGAGGGTGCGAATCGTGCCTCCCAGGTTGCTTGGGTTTCGCCGGCCTGGGGTCCACTCGACGGTTTTATCTCCCCTGCGGATGTCGGCGCGAAGGTTCGCGGCGCTGAAGGCTTTGCCGTCGGGCGTGTAGACGAGGCGGATCGCGCCGGTGTCGATGATGACGCGCTCGCCGGTGCGCTCGAGCTTGAAGTCGAGGAATCGGGCTTGGCGGTTGACGGCGAACCGGGAAGGGTCATCGATGAACGTGCCGTCGGCCGAGTATTCCAGGCGGATGCACTCGGCGGCGATGACGGTGAATCGCGCGTTCGCGGTGGCGATGACGGCGCGGTCCTCCTGGGCTTGGACGGGCGCGAGGGCGAACGCCAGGGCGATGGTCTGTTTCATGGGGGGATTGTACCGCGACCGTGATGGCGGAGGCAAACGCGTGGCGGTTACTTCCGCCCGGCGACCCACTCCCGCACGACGCCGCGCAACGTCGAAAGCGGCAGCGCGCCGTTTCGCAGCACCACGTCGTGAAAATCCGACGGCTGGAAGCGCGCCCCGAGCGTGGCCTGCGCCTCGCGGCGCAAGGCCTGGATTTCGCGTTGGCCCACCTTGTAAGCGAGCGCCTGCCCCGGCCAGATGATGTACCGGTCCACCTCGTTGGCGGTCTCCGGCGCCCCCAGCGCGACGTTGTCGCGGAAGAACCCGATCGCCTGCTCGCGGCTCCATCCCAGCGCGTGGATGCCGGTGTCCACGACCAGCCGGCACGCCCGCCACGCTTGGCACGTGAGCATTCCGAAGCGGTCGAGGTCCGTTTCGTACAACTCCATCTCGTCGGCCAGCCGCTCGCTATACAGCGCCCACCCTTCCACGAAGGCGGTGAAATGCGTGTGGCGGCGCCAGACCGGCAGGTCGGTCTCGATGGCCAGCGCGATTTGCAGATGATGCCCCGGGATGGCCTCGTGCACCGCGAGCGCGATCTCGTTGAAGCGCGGGCGCGTCTGCGGCTTGTAGGTGTTGGCGTAGAAGATCCCCGGCCGCGAGCGATCCTCGGGCGGCGAGTAATAGTAGGCCGCCGGCGCGTCCTTCTCGCGATACTCCTCGATCGGCTTGACCACGCATCGAAGGGTGGGAAGCCGGTCGAAGAACTGTGGCAAGCGGGCTTCGACTTCCGCCAGAATATCCTCGAAGCTGCGCAGGAGATCTTCCTTGCGCGTGTGAAAATTCCTCGGGTCTTTCATCTGTGCCGCGAGGAACGCCTTCTCGTCGCCCTTGGCGATGGCGCGCATCTCCTTGTGGATCGAGGAGAGCTCCTCGTGTCCGATCTGGTGGAGCTCCTTGGCGGTGAACGACGTCGTCGTGTGCATGCGCACGCAGTACTCGTAGGCCTCGCGTCCCCCGGGGATCGCGGAGACGCCCACGGCGTCGCGCGCGGGATAACCGCGTTTGAGGAACTCCGCGAGCGATCGGTACGCGGGCAGGATCGCCTCGTCGATGGCCTTGGTGAGATCCGCCTTGAGCGCGGCGTTCTTTACCTTCTGCAGCCCCGCCGGGAACGGAGGGGCGGCGAGCATGGCGTCGATCTGGCCGGCGACGCGCTCGACGGCGACGCGCGGCGCGACGCGTTTTTCGGCGATGCCTTCGCGCAGGTTTCCGAGATGCTGTTCGATGATCCGGGGAAAGGCGCGCCAGCGGGCGAGCAGGTTTCGCTGGCCCGTTTCGTCGTCGAGCGGATGGTAGTTGAGCAGCTCCGGGAACCAGACTTGGGGACCCATCATCTGGTCGACTTCCCACTGGTAGAACTTATGGTCGAGCTGTTCGAGGAACCACTCCATCTGGAGGCGGAGGATGTCCCAGGAGACGCGGTCGGTTTCCGGAAGAGACGCGGCGTCGATCGCCTTGAGGCGCGCGAGCAACGTCTTGATCTCGCGGGTGTCGCGTTCTCGGGCCGCCGCGTCGATCTCCGGCAGGCGATCGTCGTAGCGATGGTCGCCCAGGTAGGTGGCGCGGGTCGGATTCGCGCAGAGGGCCCACTCCCAGTAATCGTGTCCGAGTTCGGCGAGGTCGTTCATAGGGTGCGGGGCGTGGGAATGGAACGTTGGTTGGCCTTCATGATGAGGAAGTAGATGACCGCCACGAGGGTCGCGATGACGAGGACGCCGATGATCACGCCGAGCCCGTCGCCCGCCTCGAACTGGTCCAGCTCGGGCGTTTGCGCGGCCTGCGCGGCGAGCGCCTGATCTTCTTCGTCCGTCATGGGGGCGGCGCGTCGTTTCCCCTCGCCGGCGGCCAGCATGTCGGGCGACACGGCGTACAGCAACATGGAGACGCACAACACGCGCGCGAGCAGTCGCATAGCTCCCTCCACATTCAAGGTGCCGGCGCGATGACCAGCATCAGGCGTTGCGCAGGCTCCCATTCGGCGAGAAATCCGTCAACGGAATTCTTCGTCCAGCCCTGCGCGGGGTCGACGGTCACGACGGTGAGCGCTTCCGGGTGAAAGCCGGCGACGACCTCGAAGTGGGGGCGCAGGCGGTCCACGTAAGGTTTGACGAGACCCACGATGAGGGGGCGGCCGAGGGAGAGGTGTTTGCGCAGGTCGTCGATCGTGCCGACGACGACATGCGCGCGGAAGCGGTGCCGGCGTGCGAAGTCGCGCAGGGCCGCCGCCGTCACGCCGCCGCCCTCGCGTGGCGGGCAGGCCTGGATCACGTCCTCCAGAGAGATCGGCTCGTCGTGATAGCGCAGCACCATCGTCAGGGCGGTGGGGCCGCAGTCGTTCTCGACGCGTTGTCGGAGCGGTTGGATCCCGTCGAGCAGGATGAAGCCGGGTTCGGCGGACGCGGGATCGAAGGGCTGAGCGGTGCCGAGGTACGCGCATCCGGCGAGGAGGAGCGCGAGGGATCCGAAGACCCCCTTCATCGCTTGGCGGCCTCTTTACCGAATCCGGTGACGACGTAGGTGCCGCTGCGAGGGTCGGTCGAGAGTCGGATGAGGCCGTGTTCCTGGGCGTCTTCGAGGAGGTCGCCGAAGGTCCGGTAGCCGTGGTATCCCTCGCTGAATTGGGGCTGCTTGCGCTTCATCGTGTCCTTGATGAGGGAGGCGTGGAGGACTTCCTTGTTCTCGCGCAGCAGGCCCGTGATCGCGTCGAGCAACTGGCGGAATCCCTCGCGCTTGACTTGCGGCATGCCTTCGGGCAGGGGCGGGGGACCGCCGGAGGGGCGTTCCAGGTCTTCGTAGAAGATGAACTCGTCGCAGTTGTCGATGAGCAGGTGCGACGTCGAGTCTTTCACGCCCAGGCCGATGACGTGCTTGCCGTTTTCCTTGAGTTTGGAGACCAGGGGCGAGAAGTCGCTGTCGCCGGACACGATGACGAACGTATCGATGTGCTCCTTGGAATAGCACAGGTCGATGGCGTCGACGCAGAGGCGAATGTCGGCGGAGTTTTTTCCGGCGGCGGATCTCTTGGGGATCTCGATGAGTTCTACGGCGGATTCGTGCATGGCCGTCTTGTAGTCGGAGTAGCGGATCCAGTCGGCGTAGGCTTTCTTGACGATGATCTTGCCTTTTTCGACGAGCCGGCCGAGCACCTTGACGATGTCGAAGCGGGTCTTGCGGCCCTGGAAGCCGAGGGCGAGGTTTTCAAAGTCGATGAAGACGGCCAGAGTGCGGGAATCGTTCATGCCGTTTGTCTTAAGGTGGGTGTGAGGTGCCACGCACGCTCATGCTATTTGCGGGGGCGGCGGGGGTCAATGATTAGCGATAATCATTGACCGCGGGCCTTCCGGGGAGGTAACTGGCGTCATGGCTGAGAACGAAAACGTCAAGGTCGGAACGGATTGGATGGAAGTGGAGATCATGTCGGAGCCGTACGTAGTCATGACCTTCCGGGGGTACGAGCCGGTGGTGGATGTGCAGACGGGCGGCGCGAAGAAGCGTCTCTTCATCGGGCCGAAGAGTCTGGGGCAGGCGCTGGAGCCGTCGGTGCGCAAGAGCGGCAAGTTCGCGGGGTTGCGCTTTCGGGTCAAGAAGGAATCAGGCGACCGGATGGCGCCGTACGTGGTGGAGATGGTGTAGGCCCGCGGCGAGGGCTTCGGCGATCATCTTCCCCTGGCGCTGCTGCGGCTTCCTGGCATTCGGAAACAGATCCTTGCTGACGTGCACATGGGTCGAGGCGAACCGCTCCCGGTAGAACGTCGACTTACCGGACGCCTGCAGTCCGATGAGAATTGCGAGTTCCATGGCGTCCCTTCAGAAATGACGCCTGAACATCCACAGTCGTAGCATACCATTGAATTTGCGTTGTTTTCGCGGTTTTTGGCCTGGCACGAGGGTTGCTTTCCCCCTGGCATGGAAAATAAACGTAAGCACCGACGGGTTGCTCCGGCGGAGTTCACCTTGGTCCTCAAGCCGATGGGGCTGCTGGGCCTCCTACGTCCCAACGTGGCCGTTCAGTGGCTGGATGTATCGGAGGGCGGCATCGGGGTCATCGTGTCCCAACCGGTCAAGGTCGGGGCTCGCCTGCGTGCGCGTTTGGCCAACCCCAGTTACCGGGACGTCTTCAACGTGGAGGTGGAAGTCCGCCACATCCGTGAATGTCAGTCCAAGCCCGGCTACTGGCTCATCGGCTGCCAGTTCATCAATCCCTCGCCGGTCATGCGAACCTGCATCCGCTCCCTGGTCGACAACGGTCACCTGCCCCTGAGTCGGATTCTGCTGGGGCTGGCGCGGGCCGGTTAAATCACGCTGACTGCAGCGCCTCAAGGGCGGCTTGAGCATCTGCTGCGACGCTGTTCTCCCGCCACGGGAGGCGTCGATAGGCCGTTTCAATCGTCCATGGACTTGCCGCCACCTCGCGCAGGATGTTCGTCACTTCGGCCGGGGGAGAATAGGACGACAGGCGCGCCAGAGCCAACGCGACCGCGAACCGGACCAGCTTGTCCTGCTCCGTGCTCATGAGGTTGCGATAGAAGCTGAGGTTCTCCCTCCCGTGGAGAACGCCGAGCGCCAAGACGATGCTGGCGCGTACCTGGGGATCCTCTTCGACGCTGAACCGGCGGCGTAGAATGGGGCCGAGCTCCGTGCAGCGCTCGCGGCAGACGGCCAGCGTGTACGCCGCGGCCGCGCGGACGGCAGGCGATCCCCCTTCCAGGAGTCGCACGTAAGTGGAGGCGCCGGCCACGATGGCGTCGTGCGTGGGCTGCGTCCACGGCCGCTCCCGCTGCGCGCGACCGCTGGCGAGATGGGCCAGCAGCACCAGAATCGCGTCCTTGGCCTCCACGGAAGCCTCTTCCAGCAGCTCCAGCAGGAAAGGCGCGGCGACCACCGTCGCCGCGGAGAGCCGGCCCCGGTGCCACAGCGCCGCCCACAGACCGCTGATCGCGTCCTCGCGCTCCGAGAGGGTGCCGCAGACCAGAGTCCGGATCAGGTCCGGCAAGTCCGTGGCTCGGCCGTAGCCGTGCGTCAGCTTCGCCCAGTCGATCTTCTGAAGTCCTTCCAGCATCTCTTCTCTACTGTTAGACGGAAGTCACGGAAATGTTAAACCCATTTGAAAAAGTTTTGTCTCAAGATCAGACTGAAGTCAGGCCTTCGGCTCCGCCCTCGGGTCGAGCGCGTCCCGCAACCCGTCGCCGAAGAGGTTGATCGCCAGCACCGCCAGCGTGATCGCCAGCCCGGAGAAAACCGCCAGGTGCGCGCTCGTGCGGAACGCGCGGCGTCCATCATGAAGCATCGCGCCCCATTCCGGCGTGCCTGTCTCCACGCCCAACCCGAGGAAGGAAAGCCCCGCAGCCGTCAGGATCGCGGAACCCACCCCGAGCGTCGCCAACACGATGATCGGGCCCAACGCGTTGGGAAGCACCTCGCGGAAGAGCGTGCGCCACGGCGACGCCCCCAGCGCCCGCGAGGCCTGCACGAAGTCCCGCGCCTTGAGCTCCAATACGCCGGCCCGTACTTGGCGCGCGAACTGAGGGATGCCCACGATCCCTACGGAGAGGATGAGCGAGTCCATCCCTTTGCCTACGGAGGCGGCGATGAGGATCGCCAACAAGATCGACGGCAGCCCCAGCATCACGTCGACGACACGCGAGATCGCCATATCGAGCCATCCGCCGAAATAGCCCGCGACGGCTCCCAAAGGCACCCCCAGGATCATCGAGAAGGCGACGGCCGCCAAGCCGATGGCGAGCGAGATCCGGCCCCCGTACCACAACCGCGCGAAGACGTCTCGACCCAGGTCGTCCGTTCCCAACAGATGCGCCCGCGAGGGGTGCTCAAGCACGCGACCTTCGTACATGCGATACGGATCGTGAGCGCCCGCGACGCCGATCAGGGCGGACATCGCGATCATGAGGAGCAACACCGCCAATCCCGCCATGGCGCTCTTGTGCCTGAGCAGGGCGCGCCATTTACGCCGGTCCATAGTGGATCCTCGGGTCGATGAACGCGTAGAGCACGTCGACGAGCAGGTTCGCGATGATGAACGTGGAAGCGATCACGAGCGCGACGCCGCAGATGGAGACGGGATCGTTCTGCGAAACCGCTCGCACGAGATAGGTCCCCATCCCCGGCCAATCGAAGACCTCCTCCGTGAGGACGGCGCCGCCGAGGAGATAGCCGAATTCGAGCCCCAGGAGCGTGACGATGGGGATGAGCGCGTTTCGAAGCGCGTGCCGGACGACGACCGCCCGCGGCGACAGTCCCTTTGCCCGCGCGGTGCGGACGTAGTCGCTCCCGAGCACCTCGAGCATCGAGGATCGCGTGATGCGCGCGGTCATGGCCATCGGGATGGTCGCCAGCGCCAGCGCCGGCAACACGAGATGAGCCAGCGCGTCCAGGAAGGCAGCGCCTTGCCCGGCCAGCAGAGAATCGAAGAGAAGAAAGCCGGATCGCGACTCAATCTCGAACGTGGGATCGATGTTGCCGCTGACGGGCAGCCAGCCGCCGAGCGCGAGGATCAGGAGAAGCCCCAGCCAGAAGACCGGCACCGAGACGCCTACGAGCGAGATCGACATCGAAAGGGTGTCGATCCAGGTGCTCTTGTAGACCGCCGAGAGGATTCCGGCCGGGATGCCCAGGAGCATTGCGATCAGCATCGCGGCCAGCGTCAGCTCGATCGTCGCGGGGAAGCGGCGCTTGATCTCCTCCGCAACGGATTGGCCTTGGATGATGTAGGACTTGCCGAGATCCCCGCGAAGGAGAATCCCGCGCAGGTAGAGGCCGTACTGCACCAGGACGGGTTTGTCCAGGCCCAGCTCGCGCGTGACGCGCGCGCGCGTCTGGGGCGTGCCCTTCTCGCCCAGGATCGCGTCGACCGGGTCTCCGCCGCCCGTTCGCGAGAGGATGAAGACGATGAACGACACGACGACGAGCAGCGGGATCGCGATGAGGAGGCGGCGCAGGATGTGGCTCGTCACGGCCGTTCCATCGTCCACAGTCGAGCCTCGATCGGGTGCAGGTTGTATGTCACGTCCTTGCGCACGGCGGTCATCTGCTTGACGTGCACCAGCGGGATCGACGGCAGCTCTTCATGGTAGATCTTCAGCGCCGCGCGATACAGCTCGGCGCGTTTGGCGTCTTCCGGCTCCGACTGGGCCGCCTTCACGAGCTCGTTGAAACGCGGATGATCGAAGAACGTGTGATTGTTGCCTGTCGGCGCGTCCTTCGGTCCGATCGCGTCGCCGTGAAGGAGCGCGTAGAGGAAGTTGTCGGGATCGGCGAAGTCGGCCATCCATCCCAAAAGGAACATCGGGTGCTCGGGGTCGCGCAGCTTGCTCGAGTAGATGTTCTGGTGGAAGCCTTCCAGGCGCACCTTGAGCCCGATGCGTGCCAGCGCCTCCTGGATCACTTGAACGACCTTGTCCGGCTCGGGCACGTAGGGGCGCGGGTACGTCATGTGCCAGATCTCGACCTCGAAGCCCTCCGGCAGTTTCACCTTGGCGAGGTACTCCTTCGCCTTGGCCTCGTCGTGCGGATAAAGTGGGACGTCCTCGGGCGCGGTGAAGATCGTCGGCGGGATGAAGGACTTGGCCACCTCGGCTTGGCCGTGATAGGCGATCTCGTTGAGCTTGCGCAGGTCGATCGCGTGCGCGACCGCTTTGCGGAAGTTCGGATCGTCGTACGGCGCCTTCCGCATGTTGAAGCCGAGATAGCAGGTGTTCATGCCGGTCTCGAATTCCAGCCGCAGCGCGGGGTCTTTTTCCAGCGCGGCGACGTCGGCGAGCGTCATGTGGTCGATGGCGTGCGCCTCGCCGTTCTTGAGCTTCTGGATCGCCGTCTGGACGTCCTTGACCTCGAGGACGATGAGCCGGTCCATCTTCGCCTTGGCGCCGCCCCAGTAGTCCGGATTGCGCGTCAGCGTGATCTTGACGTCGGCTTCCCACGCCTTGAACCGCAGCGGTCCCGTGCCGACGGGATTGCGGGCGAAATGCTCCGCGCCGTGCTTCTTCAGTGCTTCGGGGCTCACGATGCCCGCGGGGAACATCGCGAGCTTTTGTAGGAAGACGCGACTGGGCGCCTTGAGCGTGAAGACGATCGTATGCGTGTCAAGCGGGACGATCTTCTCGATGTCTTCGTACTCGGATCCGTAGGGGTTGTTCTTCGGCTTGTAATCGCCGCGGCCGAGGAGGCGGTCGAATGTGAAGGCGACCGCGGCGGCGTCGAGCGGGGTGCCGTCATGGAACCGCACGTTCTTGCGGAGTCGGAAGGTCCAGGTCAGGCCGTCCTGGGAGGCGGTCCATCGTTCCGCCAGGCCGGGCGCGAGCTCCGCGCCGTCCTCGACGAAGGTGACGAGGGTCTCGAAGAGGTTCACCATGATCTTCGCGGAGCCGCCCCAGGCGGTTCCCTGGGGATCGAGGCTGTCGGTCTGGTCGCCTCGGGCGTAAATCACCACTTTATCGTCGGCCGCGCGTTTGTCGCAGGCGGCGATCAGGATGAGTCCCAGCGCGAGCATCCGGCGGTGCATGGTTGTCCTCCTGTGAGCGTTCACCTGTTCGTCGGTTCGTCCGTTCATTCGTTCCGGAAGCTGGACGCTGGAACGGATGCGCGGTACGTCGTTTGCCGGTCGGAGAGCTTACACCGGGCGGGGCGGCAAGTCACCTGAATGGGGCGGTTCTCATTGTTCCGATCGCCCGTTTGCGCTAGGGTGCTGCGATGTCCGAGGATCCGATCTGTCGCGCGCATCGGCACGAGGCGGCCGGGGAGATCGATCAGGCACTCGCGGCCTACCGCGAGGTAGAGCCGGCCTCCCCGCCCTTCGCGGAGTCTCGCATTCGTGTCGTCGGCATCATGCTGATGCGCGGCCGGCTGGACGAGGCCGCAGCGGAGGCGCGGGCCTTTGCGGCCGCCAAGCCGCAGCTTCCCGAGCCGCACGCCACGCTCGGACAGATCCTGCGTCTGGGCTTCCGGCATGACGACGCGATCGCTTCCTTCCGGAAGGCCGCGGAGCTGGCGCCGGAAAACGCGGGCTACCGGATGTTCTTGAACGATGCCGTGCGAGCGAAGTACTGGTCGCCCGATGCGGATCTCTACGGCGCCTTGAAGATCCACGCCGGCGCGGGCCAAGCCGGCTGGTCGGCGAAGATCCACCTCTTCCACTTGCAGTTCGTCGGACTGCTCAACCCCGAGCTGCAGCAGTGGTTGACGGCGGGAGAGGGCGACGCCGTCGTTCCGGAGGGCGTGCGCCGGTCGCTCGATGCGCGTTTCCAGGAACGCTTCTCGCAAGAGCTCGGCGAGGTACTTTCGATGTGGAAGGACTTGCGGGGAGGGAAATCAGGGCGCGTTGTCCTCTCATCGGGCGCGACGCGCGAAGGAGCGGTCGAGGACGCCGACGGGACCATCCTCGCCGCGCTCGAGACGATTCGCGGCGAAGAGTATGCGATTGTGCCGTTTGGCGAGATCGCCGCGGTGGAGTTCGGCCCTCCCGCCCCGTACGTGCGCAGCCGTTTGACGCTGCGATCGGGTGAGTCGCGCGACGTGGAGGTGCCTGCGTTGTACTTCTTCACGGAAGGCTGTCGCCGACAGGAGGTTCGGGAGGGGCGGCGGACGGTTTGGCGCGGATTCGGGGATGGGTTTTCCGTGGGGCTGGGACTGCGTTCCTTTCGGGTGGATTCCGAGTTGGTGTCGTTGGGGCAGGTGCGCCGGATCGAGTTTTGAGGACGCAGAGGGGCAGCAGAGGCCCCAGAGCAAGAAGAACCTGACACCAGAGGACGCAGAGGACCCGGAGAAGAGTTACAATGCGTTGATGCGGCGGGTTCGCGGGATGTCCAATCGGGAATTCATGGTGCGCTTCGGGGCGCCCGGGCGGGTATGCCTGGTGGGCGGCACGGCGGCGATCGACCGCGCGATTCGCCTCGCGCAGCGTCCGCTGTGCACCGGCGGGCGCGCGAGCGCCTGGTCGCATGCGTTCATCTTCCAAGGCAAGCGCGTCGACGGGAAACCGTGGTTGCTGGAGAGCGACATCGATCTTCGAGACGGACAGGTTCGATTCGGGGTGCAGGAGCATCGCATCGACAAGTACGGCGATGAGAAGGAGTATCCGAATCTCGCGGTGCTGAACTTCGGCTTGAGCGATGCGCAGGCGCGCCGGATCGTGGCGTCGGGATTGGATTCTGTGGCGCGCGGCGTGCGTTATGCGGCGGGCGGAGCGCTCAAGACGTACTGGGCGATCCTGAGCAAGCGGCTGGATCGGGATAAGAAGAAGGACACGGTGTTCTGCTCGGCCTTCGTGCGCGCGCTGTACCGCGCGGCCGGGATCGACTTGGCACCCGGCATCGCGATACGCCACACGACGCCCGAGCATCTTTGGCGGACACCGGTCGCGCATAGGCGCAACCGTTTGATTCGACAGGAGTGAGTCTCTCGTAAGAACTATGGCGATACAGTTTGCCTGGAGATCCTCCTTCGCTGTCGCGTCATTTTCTGGGTTTCGCGAGCTTCGGAGGATGACTCGCTCGCAAGGAAGCGACAATTTACGAGCGAGTCAGGAGTGATGTGGTGCCGGATCACGTCGCGACGAAGCTCTTGGTCCTGGGGATCTGGTTCGTCTCGGTCTACGCGCACGAGCTCGGTCACGCGATGGCGGCCTATTGGGGCGGCGATCGCGCCGTACGGGATCGCGGAGGGTTCTCGCCGATCCAGATCTGGTTCAACAACCCGTGGATGGGCCTGGTATTGCCGGCGATCATCCTGATGTTCACCGGGTTCGCGTTTCCGGGCGCGGCGACGCGCGTGAATCGGTCGAGCCTGCGCGATTCGGGGGTCGTCTCGCTGGTCTTCCTGGCCGGGCCGGCGGCGACGTTGGCGATCACGGCGGCGCTCGTCGGGATCACCTTCGTGCTTTCGCCGGGGCTCCTGCGGACGGCGTTGGCGCTGTCGGTGTTTCTGAACATCATGTCGTTCCTTCTCAATCTGCTGCCGTTGCCGTCGCTGGACGGGTTCGGCGCGATCGGGGCGCACTTGCCGGGGCGGGTGGAGCACTGGATGTACCGCGCGGCGGTGCCGACGATGGTGTTGCTGGTGCTTCTGCTCTTCGCGGTGCCGCAGGCGGCGGCGAAGTTGACCGACGCATGCTTGCGCGGGGCGACGCTCGTGGGCATCGAGCAACGGGATGTGATCGAGGGCTTTCAGCGGTTCACGGTGGGGTTGACGCGATAGGGAGGGAGATCCACGTTGCCGGTGGTTTCGGCCGATTCATATATGGGCTTGCAGTACGGTGAATCAGGAGATGGGCGATGCGAAACCACCTGGGCTTCTTATTGGGACTGGCGACGGGGCTGGCCTTGGGACTATCGGTTGCGCGCAAGCCGGCCGTCATTCCTTGTTGTGGCGTGGAGAGTCGGGCTACCGCCTCGATCGTGGTCAGCCCCGCGATGTCTCTGCGCATGGAACCCCTGGGCGACGCAGCGAGGGAATGCTCGTCGGCGGATCCGGAGACTGTCCAAAGCGAAGAGGACAACGCGGAACGGGTCGATGGTCCTGCGTCGTACGCCGAGATCCTGGCGGAGTTGGCGGCAACACCCAGGATTTACGAAGATGTGTGCGGCCTGGCGGCAAGCGTCCCATGGAAGGGGCAAGAGGCGCTCTTGGATCAGCTTCGGCGTAGTCTCTGCGGCATGTCATCCCGGGACTCCCTCCAACTGCAGTCCCTGATCGTGGATACGCTGAGAACGTTGCCGCTGGATGGATGTGTCCATGCCTTGGAGGGCCTTCTCGAGAGCGAGGACTTCAAGAACCGGGGTCCCGTAGTGATGGATGGACCCTTGGGGAACTTCCTTATCTCAACGCTAAGTGAAATACCGGAGGGTTGGGAGCACGAGAGTCTGGTTCATCTGCTGGGGGAGCAGATGATGCGCGTGCAGGGGAGGGGCTTCGAGTCCGACCTTGAGGAAATCCTGTCCCTTACTCCCGCGACTGAGCGCGATAGGTTAGAGGGAAGGGCATCGTCTCCTATACCCGACGCGTCGCTGCGGAGCTTCTATTCGGCTCAGCTTAAACGATTGGATGATCCGACGCGAAGCGAGGCGTGGTCTGACGATGCCTATTACATGCTGGCGGCAGGAGAAGCCGAAGTGGGCGATATCGGAATTTGGCGTGTGATGGACATGGCGGCCAGACATCCGGATCCTCATATTCGTGTGGGCGCGATGCTGGCTTTGTCCACGGTTTCCGAGTCGGCGGATATCGACGTCTTCGCCGTTCAGCGGGCCAGCGACGCAAGCGCCTCGGTGCTGGACCGTGTGGGAGCGTATCTTTGCCTTCGCCAGCATGGGCGAGAGCAGGCATTGCCTTTGGCAGTACGGGAGGAGATCCTCCGTCTCTGGAAGGATTCGGATCTCGAGACTGTGAGGGGGATGCTCTTCGATTAATTCGGTGCGTCCCTCGCAGTGGGTGCGTCAACACGCTGGTCTCGCTGAATGACCGTTGAGAAGGCGGGCCGCAGGGCGAGGTTAACGCCCACTCCGGCGACGAGGAAGATGAACCCCGCCGCGAGGAGCGCCATGCCCCAGCCGACGGTCGACTGCGGGGCCCAATGGTTGCGCGAAACGGCGAGGAGAAGGGTGCATGCCGCAAGGCAGGCGATTTGGCGCGATTTGCGCGGGCTCGGGCGAGAAGTGTTGACAGTTTTCGTCAGTGGGACACGGGATGCGTTTCTTTGATCTTCTCGCTCAGCCCCGTATTCGCTATCCTCAGGACGGTGAAAATCACCTTCCACGGCGCCGCGCGCAGCGTCACCGGCAGCCGGCACCTGCTCGAGATCAACGGACACAGGATCCTCCTGGATTGCGGTCTCTTTCAAGGCCGCCGCGAAGAGGCGAACCGCCGCAACTCC
This sequence comes from Planctomycetota bacterium, assembly GCA_016190155.1. GTDB lineage: Bacteria > Planctomycetota > MHYJ01 > MHYJ01 > JACPRB01 > JACPRB01. Next base: position 3,588 of record JACPRB010000288.1, on the reverse strand, counting down.
GTCTTCGGCTTTCGCCCGCGGGACGTGCACGCGATCGTCTTGTCGCACGCGCACATCGATCATAGCGGCGCGATCCCATCGCTCGTGCGTCACGGCTTCGCCGGCCGCGTCTACGCGACGCCCGCCACGGCGGATCTGGCCGACGTGATGCTGCGCGACAGCGCCTTCATCCACGAGCGCGACATCGAATTCGTCAACAAGCGGGAGGGACTCACGGGACGGCACGCCAAGCAGCCCCTCTATACGGTGGCCGACGCGGAGGAAGCCGCTCGTCGCTTCGAGCGGCGGCCTTACTGGCAGACGTTCGAAGTAGCGGACGGGTTGCGCGTGACGTTTCACGAGGCCGGCCACATCCTGGGGTCGGCGATGGTGCGGGTGGAGGCGCAGGAGAAGGGTCGTAAGCTCACGATCGTCTTCTCGGGCGACCTCGGGCGCGACGCCCTGCCGATCGTGCGCAGCCCCGAGCAATTGGCGCATGCGGACGTCCTGCTCCTGGAGTCCACGTACGGCAATCGGACGCACGAGCCGATCGCGGACGTCGAGGCGGAGTTCGCGAATCTCGTGCGGCGCGCCGTGGAGCGCAAGGGAAAGGTGCTGATTCCCGCGTTTGCCGTGGGCCGCACGCAGCAGCTGACGTACATGCTCAACAATCTCTTCAACGGCGGACGGTTGCCGGAGGCGCCCGTCTTCGTGGACAGTCCGCTGGCGGCGGATGCGACCGGCGTCTTTCGCCGACACGCCGACTGCTACGAGAAGGAGATGGTGGAGCGGCTCCGCAAGCACGAGGACCACGATCCGTTCGGATTCCACCTGCTGCGCTATCTGCGGACCAAGGAGGAATCGAAGCGTCTCAACGACCTCGACGGTCCCGCGATCATCATCGCCGCCAGCGGCATGTGCGAGCACGGGCGGATCCTCCATCACGTCGCCAGCCACGCGCAGAACGAACGCAACGTCGTGTGCTTCGTCGGATACCAGGCGGAGGGGACGCTCGGGCGACGGCTGGTCGAAGGGGCCAAGCGCGTCCGGATCTTCGGACGTGACGTGGACGTGCGCGCGTCCGTCGTGCGTTTCGACGCGCTCTCGGCGCATGCGGATCGTCCGGGGCTCGAGGCGTACTATCGCGGCTTCGAGAACCGCGTGCGAAGGCTTTTCGTCGTGCATGGCGAGGCTGAGGCGAGCGAAGGCCTGGCGGCGTGGGCACGGGAGAACTCCAGCGCCAAGGTGCATGTGCCCGAGCTGGGCGAGAGCGTGGAGATCTGACGGTGGCGTGGCGTCGCGTGTGTTGGGGGTTGCTCCTGGCGGCGTCCTGCTCTCGCGAACCGGCCGCACCGCCTCCGGCGCCGGCGGCGGCGCCCGCACCTGCGCCTCCCGAGCCGCCGGAGTTCCGGGACGCGGCTTTCCGGATCGTCGGCGACTCGCGCTCTCCATCGGGATGGGCGTGCTGGGTCTGCTATCAAGACACGCGCGATTCGCTCGAGTCGACGCCGGGCGTAAAGGACGTCACGCTGTACCCTGATGCCGGGATCATCGTCGTGCGCATGCTCATGAAGGACGTGGCGGATGCCGCGGGTCTCGTTCCGGCGATCCGGCGGGCGATGCCGGCGGCGGGAGTCGAGCCGCAAGGGGAGCCGGAGCCCGTCTCGAGGCCGATGCGTCTGACGAGGGAGCTGCCGCGCGTGTTGCGCGGGGCGTTTGTGGAGGCGTCAGAGGAACGGCCGTTGATCGTCATCAAGTGCGTGGCCGCCGCCTGCGCCCGCTGCGACGCGCCCGAGCCCGACGAATGGGGCGACGAGGTCGTTCGCGTGGACGTGGATCTCGAAACGAATCCTGAGGCCGGGCCGTGCTTGGCGCCCGAGGCGGTGCCGGAGTGGATTTGCTTCGATCGGCAAGGCAACGAGTTGGGGCGATGGCGCGGCCGGATCGATCCAAGGCGGTTTCAGGACCAGTTGGCCGGCATGGTCGCGGCGGCGCGGTAGCGATCTCCTGGGACGTATCGTCTGAAACTCCTGCCTTTGGATTTCAGAACATGAGGCATGAAAACTCCCGCTCGAGTTCTGCGGCTGGTCGCGGGCGGTCTTCTTCTGCCGCTCATCGGCTCGACCTCGGTCGATTCGTTCGGGGACGTCGCGCCGTTCTTATGGCCCGACAAGGTCGCTCAGGTTCATGACAACGTCCCGTTTTCCCGCATGCCTCCCGGCGGCCTTTCGTCGCGGGAGGTCCCTCAGTTCGTCGTGTTGGGAACGGATGACGCGACCGACGCGGGGATGATGAACTACTTTGCGCGGGATCTGTTCGCCGGGCGATTCAATCCTGCCGGAGCCGGGAGCTTCGACACCTACGACGGCGCGCCGGTACGAGGGACGTTCTACACCATCGGCCAAGCCGAGGGGTGCGGTCCCGATATCGTCGAGGCGCTTCGAGAGCTTCACTTGGCCGGACATGAAATCGGAAACCACGCCTACACCGACGGCGATCGCGGTTTGACGGCGAACGGATGGCGCCAAGTCATCACCATGACCAACCGTTTCATCACCGGGCCTCTGGAGGAGACGACGATCATCGATTCGGGTTGCGGGCCCAAGCCGCGTCGCGGGCTGGAGATTCCCTACGAACAGGTCTATGGCTTCCGAACGCCCGGCGATGCCTACAATGAGGCGCTGTTTCCGGTGCTCCAAGAGGCCGAAATCAACCTCTACCACTGCAGTACGGTCCAAGGGCATGGATCGCAGGGCATGGACGGCACCGACCTCTACTGGCCGGGTACGCTCGATACCGGGATCCCGTACGCCACGTCCGAAGCGGGTGTGAGTCAGACGGGAAGCCACCCGGGGTTGTGGGAGGCGCCCCAGAACTTGATGATGCTCCCCGAGTCGATTCAACAGAAGTACGGCTTTACGAGCGATCGGATCGGCTACTGCGACGGGGCGTGGTTTTGGAAGAATCCGAACTACACCGAGCCTCTGGAGTTTGCCGACGTGACGGAGATCCTGAAATACAACTTGGATTTGCACTATGGGGGCAACCGGGCTCCTCTGCACCTCTGCCTGCACGCGTTCATGCCCTGGAGCGAGGGAAGGAGGCAGGTGTTTCGCGATTTCCTGGATTACGCGATCGGACTGCCCGACGTGCGCGTGGTGAGGACGATCGACGTCATCACGTGGATGAGGAATCCGGTTTCGTTGGGCGCGACGCGACCGCCGATAGGGCAGGAGCCGACGTCCACGGCGGACGCGCCGGGATCCGCGTCCAAGGACAAGTGCGGTTTGTTGGGCGCGGAGGCGATGTTGGTCCTGGGGATCTTGCTGGTCGTGACGGGTTGTCGGACGGGTCGGGAACGGTAGTGCGTCATTTCCAACACTCTTCCGGATAGTCCTTCCAGAGCGCCTTGGCCAGTTCTTCGTAGCGCGTTCCGCCTGCCCGCAGCCGGTCCAGGATCTCCGTTAGCCCGGTTTATTCATGAAAGCGATCAAAGCCGGAAGATCAGTGGCGGACGTTCAGGGCCGTCACGCTTTTTGGCAGGTGGAACTGCCACTTCGGTGCCCGGAAACGCCGGAGGTGGCGGCGCGGGGGCGCAGAAGCGGACTT
>JACPRB010000287.1 GCA_016190155.1 Planctomycetota bacterium | reverse complement strand
TGGTGCAGCGTGACGCCCGTCCGCTCTTCGCCTTCCACCAGGGCCCAGTTCGTCGGCGCGCGCCCCCGCAGGCGAGGGAGGAGCGACCCATGCAGGTTGAGCGCCCCCCGCGGCGCCGTCGCCAGCGCCCTCATCGGGAGCATGGCGCGATAATAGAACGAGAGGATGAGGTCCGGCCTCAGCCGCCGCATCAAGAGCTCCAGCGCCCGGGCATCGACATCATCGCCGATGATAACCTCGACGTTGCCTTGCGCAGCCCGCTCCGCCAGGGACCGGTACCAGCGCTTCTCCTTCGGGTCGTCGCGGTGCGTGACGACGGCGGCGACGGTCTCCTCCTGAGCCAGGAGAAACTCCAGGCCCGTGCAGCCCATCTCGCCGTAGCCGAAGAGGATGATCCTCATGCCGGCGGCCCCCCGTGGATCTGCCGGACGACGTAGCGCGGACGCCGGCGCACCTCCGCGTAGATGCGGCCCACGTACTCGCCGAGCACGCCCAGGGCGACGAACAGAAAACCCACCATCATGAACAGCGCGGCGAAGAGCGTGAAGACGCCGAACGCCGCCCACTCGGACCCGTACACGACACGCATCACGAGGATGAAGACCGCCAGCAAGAACGCGCTCGCCGCCACGAAGCCACCGAAGTACGTCATCACCCTCAGCGGCAGCATCGAGAATCCGGTCATGAGATCGAACTGCAGATTGACGAGCTTGAAAAAGCCGTACTTCGTCTTCCCGCGCGCGCGCTCGGCGTGCTCCACCTCGATGTCCGCGCAGCGCCGCGCATACTGCATGGCCAACAGAGGAATGAAGCTCGAGATCTCCTGGCATCGACCGATCTGATCCACCACCGGCCTCCGGTACGCGCGCAGCATGCAGCCGTAGTCGCTCATGTGCCCGCCGGCGAGGCGATTGATGATGCGCGAGGCCGCCCGCCGGAAGACCGGGTCCTTGCGCCTCCTGCGCCGCGACCCGACGACGTCGTAGCCCTCCTGCATCTTGGCCACGAGCTTCGGGATCTCCTCGGGAGGGTTCTGAAGATCGGCGTCGAGCGTCACGACGATCTCGCCCGACGAGGCCGCCAGCCCCGCGAAAACCGCCGCGTGCTGCCCGAAGTTGCGCGCGAATTCGACGACGCGCACGCGCGGGTCGGTGGCGAGGCGCGTCAGGATCCCCAGCGAGCCGTCGGCGCTGCCGTCGTCGACGTAGACGATCTCCCACGGCCGGCCGAGCGACGCCAGCGCCTTCGTCAAGCGATCGTGAAGCTCGGCGAGGTTCGCCTCCTCGTTGTACACCGGCGCCACCGCGGAGACGAACACGCCGGTCTCGCTAGCCGGCGACGCGCCGGACGGCGGCAATGACGTCGTCAACGTCTTCATCGGTCATTCCTGGAAAGAGGGGCAGCGACAGGATCCGCGCGCACACGACCTCCGTCGCGGGCAGCTTCCGCGCGCGGCGCCCATACAGCGTCATCTTGTGCACCGCCTCGAAATGCAGGCCGCTGCCGACGTTCTCCTCGCGCAGCCGCGCCATGAAGGCATCGCGATTCTCCACGAGGATCGTGAAGAGGTGCCACGCATGACGATGCGGATAAGGCGGCGCCGCAGGGAGCTCCACGGCCGGCACATCGGCCAGACCGGCCAGGTAGCGCTCGGCGATCTCGATCCTGCGCGCGATGAAGGCATCGAGCTTGCGCAGCTGGTGAATCCCCAGCGCGGAGGCGATGTCGGTGAGGTTGTACTTGAACCCCATCATCACCGTGTCGTAGCGCGCCGTCGACGCCGCGCCGTACGCCTTCCAGGCGTCGCGCGAAACCCCGTGGAACTTGAAGAGGCGCACCCGGCGGGCCAGGTCCTCGTCGTCCGTGGTCAGCATCCCGCCTTCGCCGGTGGTCATGTCCTTGATGGGATGGAAGCTGAAGATCGCCGTGTGACCGTGGCTGCCGATGCGCCGGCCCTTATACTCGGTCCCGGCCGCATGCGCCGCGTCCTCGATGATCGTCATGCGGTCGCCGGCGATCTCGCGCAGGGCATCGAGGTCGGCCGGAGCGCCGGCGAAGTGGACCGGCACGATCGCGCGCGTGCGCCGGGTGATGAGCTTGCGAACGCTCGACGGGTCCATCTGGCGCGTCGCGCGATCGACGTCCGCGAAGACGACCTTGGCGCCCAAGGCGAGCGCCATGTTGGCGGTGGCCGGCCAGGTGAGCGACGGGCAGATGATCTCGTCGCCGCGCTTCAGGCCAAGCGCCCAGTAAGCGCAGTGCAGCGCCGCCGTGCCGGAGGACAACGCGACGGCATGTTGGGCGCCAACGTACGCGGCGAACTCCTTCTCGAAACGCTCCGTGCGCGGGCCGGTCGTGATCCAGCCAGAACGCAGGCACTCCACGACTTCATGGATCTCCTCTTCGCCGATGGACGGGCGAGAGAACGGCAGGAACGTCGCGCGTTTGGTCGTGACGGTCACGGGTTCACCCTAAAAAAGAGCCGGAGTCGGTTGCGTTCATCCACAAGGGCGTCCAGGACATCGATTCTCCGACCGACAAGTCGCTCTTGTTCCGCGGCGGGGGCGACGTAGTAGCCGGGTTCTCCGCCGTTGCGAATACCGATCGGGCGCCCGACATAGAATTGATAGGCCCCCTCGATGGGGTGCGGTCCCATCGTGGCCAGGGCCTCGCCCGCGGGCAACGCGGCGGCGACGCGCCGGCAGAAGGCCCGGCCGGCCTGTCCGACATGATCCAGCCGCGGCTCCACCTCGAAGCGCTGGATCAGGAACGCCAGCGCCATCGTCGCCGCCAAGGCGACGCTCCCCACGCGGCCGCCCCCACGCCACGCGACGATGAACAACATCGGGAACACGACCGCCGCCACGGCCGCGAACATCGGTAGGAGATCGTTGATTCGCGCGAAGCCACCCTTCCAAGGCAAAGGGGCGATGCCTATGGCGACGGCGCCCAAGAAGGCCGTCCCTACCGGGATCATCAAGCCCGCTTGAACCAGTTTGGGCGCTTCGTTCCACACTGCCGCCAGCGCGATGCCGGCCGACAATGCGAACGCCGGATAGAGGTAGGTCAAGTAGTTCGCCCGCTTGGACGAGGACACCGTGAGGAAGAAGAGTATCGCGACGAGCCAAGTCAAGGCCAGAGCCAGCCCCGGGGCACGCCGGACGCGCCAGGCGGCCAGAAGCACCAGCACCCATGGGACGACGCGGTACGACGCGACCGCCGCGATATACCCCACCGGCCGCGGATGCTCGAACCCTTGGGTAAACGCGTTGACGTTCTCCAGAAGAAAGTTCAACCGCAAGAACTCCCATCCGACCGCGCGATGAACGGCGACGTACCACGGCAGCACCAAGGCCAGCGTCGCCGGAACGCAGGCCCACAACTTCACGTCGGCCGACACTCGCCACTGCCGGTGCAGAACCAACCACGCCATCGCGCCCAATCCGAAGATGACCAGCGCCAGAGGCCCCTTCGCCAAGACGCCCAGCGCGAGGGCGACGGTGAGCATCACATAGTGTCGCGCGCGCCGATCCCCTCCGACCACCACGAGGAAGCGGTCGAACGCCGCCACGGCCCCGAGCGCAAGCATCACGTCGGCGCGACAGACGCTTTGTTGTCCGAAGTAGCCCGGCGTGGTCGCCAGCACCATGGCCGACGCCAAGCCCGCCCCATCGCCACCGAGCCTGCGCCCCAGAACGCCCACGATCGCCACGAGGGCCAACCCCGCAAGCGCGGCCGGAAGGCGCATCGCGAACTCGTTGAATCCCAACGCCGATCCCGACGACGCCATCAGCCAGTAGGCCAGCGGGGGATAGCTTCCGAAGGGCTCGCCCCCGAGGCGCGGGACGATCCAGTCTCCGCCGGCGACCATCTCGCGGGCCACCTCGGCGATGCGCCCTTCGTCGACGTTCCACAGCGTCGTCCGACCCAGCAGGGGAAGAACGAGGGCGGCGTCGGCGATCACAATGACCGTCAGCCATCGAGCAAATCGATCGGGCATGGCGACGGGATTGTATGGAGCCCGCCTGTAGCCAACGTGAACGGAAGATTAATTCCCGTTCATGAAGCTTTCAGAAACGAAGATCCGCCCCGAACGTAAGCCCGTCGAACACCCAAGCGATCGCGTTCTTCTCGAGCGAGACGTCCTTGGTCACGTCCAGCCACTCGATGCGGTACCCCGCCCAAAGCGTGAGCGCCTCAGCCACATTCCAGCCCGCCCGCATCTCGACGGTAAAGGCCGCCAGATCGAAATCCCCCGTCCTGAGGAACGACAATTCCAGCATGCCCGCCAGTTCCACGGCCGAAGAAAGCCGCCAACGCGGGCGCGCCAGAAGCGACGGCACCAGGGCCACGACATGGTCGTCGTCTCGACCGTGCGCCTCCGAGGAGAGTACGATTTCGTGACGCACGTAACGCGCCCCGAGCCCCGCCGCCAGCGCGAAACCGTTCTCATCAAAGAGGGCGTGATCGTACCCCAGCCTCACCTCCATGACGTCGAACTTCGTCTCGACGGTCTCCCCGGCGCCCCAAAGCGTCTCGTTCCAGCGGCGATCGCGGTCCAGGACCTCGCGCGTCCGGAAGACGACGCGCTCCACGCCGGCACTCACGCGATGCGGTCCGAAGCGGACGCCGGTCTCGAGAAGCGGCGCCACGAACGCGCGAGCACCCAGGCCTTGCGCGAACTCGACGGTGTCGCCCACGGCGGGTTTCTCGTCAAAATTCATCTCGCCGGCGACACGCCCATACCAGCCTTCGAGGCACGCGTCACCGCGGAGGTCCTGCGCGGCGAGAGCGGCGCAGGTCGACACCAGCGTAACAAGAGGGACGGCAATCATGCGGTGGCACGTAACCGTTCAGCCGTTCAAGAGTTCACCCGTTCACTCGTTCGAAAACCCCGTTCCGGCGTCCAGCTTCCGGAACGAATGAACGTGCGAACCGATGAACGGGTGAACGCTTACGGTGGCACTATACCACGCCCCCCTCACATTGATCTGGATCGCCCGCCCTCGAAGACGGATGATAGAACTCTCAACATGTTTCGGTATCGTCCCCCATCCCTCGTCTCCCTCAGGAAACCGGCATGGTACAAGCAAGGGTAACACTCGCAGCAAGCTCATCGAACACCAGAGAAGAGGGCCTCTTCTCAGGATCCTCAGCGTCCTCTGATGTCGAGATTCGTTCAGGGTCCTCTGTGACCCTCTCGGTCCTCAACCTGAACCATGCCGGGAAACCTATGCGCATCACGCTCGCCAGCCTCCTTGCCTCGACGGCCCTCGCCGTGATCGTCGGATGCCGCAGCACCCCCGCCCCCGTGGGACGCATCGTCCACGGCGAGCGCTGGCGCTCGGGCGTGCCGCTGGGCGGCCTCGGCTGCGGCAAGATCGAGATGCTCACCGACGGCGCCTTCGGGAACTTCACGATCGCCCACAACCGGGATCATCCGACCGACTTCGTCCGCGGAACGTTCTTCGGACTGCGCCACAACGACGAGACGACGCTGCTGCGCCTGCAACGCCCCGGCGAATACGAAGGAGTGAAGAACGTCGACGACGTCCTCTACAACGGCTTCTTCCCCCGCGCCCTCCTGGCGTTCAGCGGACTCCCCGTCGGGATGGACATGGAAGCCTTCTCTCCCCTGATCCCGCAGAACGCGGAGGACTCTTCCCTGCCCGTCGCGCTCTTCGCCGTGCGCCTGTCCTCCAAGCGTCCGGAAACCTGCACGGTGCTCTTCTCGTGGGAGAACCTGCTGGGCGGCCCTTGCGAGCCGGTCGAGATCGGATCCTGGTACGGACTGCGCTTCACCAGCGCCCCCGGCCGGCCGCCCAACCTCGCGGGAGAATGCATGATCCTGACGGACGGCGTGGCCACCGTCGAGAAACACTGGGACGCCTCCGCGGGGATGATCGGCCGCGAGGTCGCCCTGGCCCCCTACGAACCGTACGCCGTGCGATTCGCCGTCGTGTGGTTCATGCCGCAGTCCGACGCGACCGAAGACGCGGACCACTACTATCTCAACCGGTTCGCCGGCGCCCACGCCCTGGCGCAATACGCCACCGAAAACGTGGACCGCTTCTACCACGAGAGCCGCATCTGGAGCGACCTCGTGCTCGTCTCGTCGCTGCCGGATTGGCTTCGAGCGATGATGTTGAACCACGCGTATCCCGCCTTCGCCGATACGATCTTCACTCAGAACGGTCGCTTCAGCCTGCTGGGAACGATGGAGCAGCGAATGGCCGCGCAGGCGTTCTGGACCGCGATGTTCCCCGACCTCGACCGGCGGGAGCTGGAACTGCCCCGAGACGACGTCCGTCCGGATGCGTCCTGCGCATGGGTCGTCCAAGTGCTCAAGAACTACCGCTGGACGGGCGATCGCGCGTTCTTCGACCGAATGTGGCCGCGCGTGAAGCAGGCGATGGCGTGGCTGCGCGCTCAAGACACCGACGGAGACCTGATCCCCGAAGGCGGCAATCCCTTCGACGACAGTCTCCCGCGCGGATCGTTCATGTATACGGCCAGCTGCTATCTCGCGGCGCTGCGCGCGTCCGCTGAGATGGCGCACCAAGCCGGCGAGCCGGCGGACTTCGCGGAACTCTTCCCACAGGTGCAGGCCAAAGTGATCGATCGCTTGTGGGACGAATCCCAAGGGACGTTCATGGCCTGGCGCGGCAGCGACCAGGAGATCCGCCAGTCGCTCGCGGTCGCGCTGGCGGGCGACTGGTTGGCCAGGTCCGCGGGACTCGAACCCATCCTGCCGGCCGACAAGATCGAGTCGGCCGTGCGCGAGACGCTGGCGCGCCACGTGAAGTCGTTCCCGAGACTACCGCCGCTGCGCGTCACCGCGGACGGCCGCTTGGGAGCGCCGACGAGTTTCCCGATCGCCTGCGAGTCCTTTCTCGGCTGCGAGGCCATCTATCAAGGCTACGTCCAGGACGGCCTGGAGACCATCCGGCGCGTCTACGAGACCGCGTGGGAGCTCGACCGCAATCCTTGGGATGTGTCCTTCGCCTACGACGCGCGACACGGATACCCCATGGACCACCCCCGACCCGTGAGCGCCAGCGCCGTATGGAACGTCCTTCCCGCCCTCGCGGGCACCACGGTGGACCTGACCCGCGGCACGCTTCACTTCAAACCGAACGGCGAATACCACGGCCCCCTCTTCTTTCCGACCTTCTGGGCGTGGCTGGACTGCGCGCCCGGCGCCGCCAGGATCCACGTCCTGCAGGTCTTCAAACCGCACACCTTCGTGCGGGTCAACGACGCGGAGCGACGCCTCGAGGTGCAACCCAACGCCGTGTGGGACCTCTCGGAGTTCGCGACCATCGCGCCCGCCAAGACCGCCGCCGCCAAGTTCCCGCTCCCGGCGCCCGAGGGCAAGAAGTGGTCCGTCAAGACCTGCGCCACGTCCCCGTTCGATCCTTCTCCGCTGAGTCTGGAGCGCGCGACGGACGGCGACAGCGCGACGTGTTGGAGGACCGATCGCCCCATGCAGTCGGGGGACTGGTTCGAGGTGGACCTCCTGGAACGACGAGCGCTCAAAGGACTGAAGCTGGACTTCGCCGGTTCGCCGGAAGGTTGGCCGCGCGGCCTACGGGTGGAAGTCTCCGACGACGACGCCCGCTGGACGACCGCCTGCGAGATGGATGTGGCGGCGATCGAGAAGGCTCAGACCGCGGGAGTTCTGAACATCCCCTTTCAAGCGCGCGGGCGGTACCTACGACTCACCCAACTCGGCACCAGCGACTACCCCTGGGCGATCCATGAACTGGATGTGGCGGAGTAGCGTCCTCCTGCTCTGTCTGGCCGCGTGTCGCGGCACGAACGTCGTCGATCGCCCGGCCGTCGGGTTCGACATCCCCGCGGCGGCGTGGTCGCGCGAGATCGGCCGCCCACTGGAGACGGCCGGGAGCCCGAAGTCCAATCAGCACTGGCAGATCGATGACGGATACTGGCAGGGCGCGCCCCTGGGCGGTTTCGGCGCGGGCTCGATCGGCCGCACGTATCGCGGCGATTTCGCGCGCTGGCATTTGGAGCCGGGCCGGCACCGTTATGGCCCCGTCCCCGCCGACCAGTTCTCCGTGCGTGTTGCCGGCCGCGCCCGGGTGCTGGCGGCCTACAAACCCGAGAACGTCTTGTCCGGTTGGACGTGGGATTATCCGGCCGGCGCGGGCCGCTACCACGCGCTCTTCCCCTACGCCTGGTTCGTGTACGACCCGAGCGTGATCGGCATCAATCTCTCCGCGCGACAGTTCTCGCCCATCATCCCGCACGATTACCGCGAGACGAGCCTGCCCGTCGGCGTCTTCGAGTTCCGCGCCCACAACCCGCACGACGCGCCGCGCGAGGTGTCCCTCATGTTCACCTGGCAGAACATGGCCGGCGCGGCGAATCGCCTCGTGCGCCTCCCAGGCCGCATGACGGGAATCGTGATGGGACCCTCGGATGGCGAGTTCTGCATCGCCACGCCGGATCGCTCCGACGTGACCTATCACACTCGCTTCCGCGCCGACGGCGACGGCACGGACGTCTGGCGCGCGTTCGCCGATCAGGGCCGGCTCGCGAATGTCGAGGACACCTCGCCCCGCGCGGAGGGCCAGTCGATCGGGGCCGCTCTGGCCGTGTCGTTCACGCTCGCGCCGGGCGAGGCGCGCGAGGTGCCCTTCGTCCTGGCCTGGGATTACCCCATCATGCGATTCGGACACCGCCGGTACACGGCGTTCTACGGCCATGAGGGCGGCCAGAGCGCGCGCATCGCGGCGGACGCGCTGGAGCGGCGTCGTGAATGGGCGCGGCGGATCGACGCATGGCAAGCGCCGATCCTGGCGGATCCCGCGCGGCCCGATTGGTACAAGAGCGCGCTCTTCAACGAGCTCTACCATCTGGTGGACGGCGGCACGATCTGGGAAAGCGACCGCGGCCGATTCGCCACCCTCGAGTGCTTCGACTATCCCTTCTACTCCACGCTCGACGTGCGCTTTTACAGTTCCTTCGCGCTGGCCATGCTCTGGCCGGAGCTGGAGAAGCAGGAGCTGCGCGCCTTGGCGGAAACGGTCGGCCTCGAGGATCGCTCGCCCGTGAAGGTCGGGTCCAGCGGCCGGACGGCGACGCGCAAGAGGGCGGGCGCCGCCGCGCACGACATCGGCGCGCCCCACGAGGCGCCGTGGGATCGCCCCAACGCCTACACGTGGCAGGACTCCAACATCTGGAAGGATCTCAACAGCAAGCTCGTGCTCCAAGTCTATCGGGACTACGTCCTCACCGGCGACCGCAGCCTGCTGGCGGATACGTGGACTTCTCTTCGAGCCGCGCTGGAGTACCTGGCGAAGATGGATCGCGACGGAGATGGGCTGCCGGAAAACGAGGGTGTTCCAGACCAGACGTACGACACCTGGCCGATGCGCGGCGAGAGCGCCTACTGCGGCGGACTTCTCCTGGCGGCGCTGCGGGCGGCGCGCGCGATCGCCTCGATGCTCGGCGACGCGGCGCTCGCGGAGGAGTATGGGCGCTGGTTTGAACGCGCCCAGGCGTCGTACGTGCGCAAGCTGTGGAACGGACGCGCCTTCAACTTCGACACCTCTCCCAACGGCGACTCGATCATGGCGGACCAACTGGCGGGCCAATGGTACGCGCGCGCGTGCGGATTGGAGCCCATCGTTCCCCTCGACAAGGTTCGCCGCGCGCTCCGGGCCATCTACGAGAACAACGTGCTGCGGTTCGGCGGCGGCGAGATGGGGCCGGTCAACGGCATGCGTCCCGACGGGACGGTGGACCGGCGCTCGGAGCAATCCCAGGAAGTGTGGAGCGGGGTCGCGTACGCCGTGGCGGCACTGATGCTTCAGAACGGTATGGATGAGGAGGCGTGGCGAACGGCCTGGGGGGCGTACAACGTCACGTACCGGTTGCGCGGCTACTGGTTCCGCACGCCCGAGGCGTGGGACGAGCGCGGCAATTTCCGGGCGTCGATGTACATGCGGCCGCAGTCGATCTGGGCGATGGAGCACGCGCTGCGGGAGCGGTAGCCTACTCGCTCAACACCAGCGTCCAATACGCCCCGAACGGCGCCCCCGCCTGATAGCCGGCCCCCCCGCGAAGGAACCGTGGATCTTCCAGATTCTGCCGATGCGGCGGCGAGGCGAGCCAGGCCGCCAAGACCGACGCCGCATCAAAGTATCCGGCGGCCACGTTCTCCCCGCTGAACCCGAACAGCCCGTGCTTGTTCATCCGTTCCACGTGGCTGTCTCCCTCTGGATTTCGGTGAGCCAGGAAGTCGTGGCTGTCGTTCGTCATGTGCTTGCTGTGTCCCCGCGCGCATTCCTGCATGACGGGATCCTGGATGAGCGCGGGCAAGCCCATGCTGACTCGATGCTGATTGATGACCGCCAGCAACTCCTCCTCCTGTCGCAGCACGAGCGAATCCTCGGTGCGCCAGTCGAGCGGATGGCCGTTGGGATAGGACAACGTCGCCCCCTCGACGCCCTGCTCGGCAGCGGCCCCGTACGAACTACCCGCATCGCAGCCGATGGAAACGGCGGCAATCAGCATCGGGACGACGATCAGGATCGTGCGTCTCATTCTTCTACCATATATACGCTATTCGCGCTGAATGCGTAATGTTATTCCGCCAACGGCCCTCGCGTCACCCCCACATAGTCCGACGCGTTCAGATCCTCCCACAGCACCCGCCCGTCACCCCGCCCCTCCAACACCTCCCGATACCCACGAATGAGGCGGCGCGTCTCGTCGGGCCCGTGCAGGAGCAGCTCGACCCGGAACCAGCGCACCCCCAGCGCCGACAACCGCCGGATGTACGGCGACGCGCTCTGCGGCACGGCATTGTAAACCGTGTTGCGACAACCGACGTCCGCCTTCACCGGATGTTCATGCCCGGTCCAGTCCCGCAACCTCACCTGACGCACGTCACACGGCCGCCCGCAATTCGTGCAGTCGTGCCCGCGCGTCAGAAACGCCGCGAAAACGCAGTGCTCCATGTGGAACATCGGCATGTGCTGGTGCACCACCACCTCCGCCCACGCCGGCGCCGTCGCGCGCAGCAAGTCCTCCATCTGCTCGATCGAAAGATCATACGCCGGCACGTAGCGCGTCAATCCCTGATCCATCGCCCAGCGCACCGTCAGATCGTTGGCCACGTTGAGCGAGAAGTCGCCGATGCGCCCGAGATCCCGAAAGAACCGCACGTGCATCAAGTTGCGCGCCAGGACCGCATTCGGCAGGCAGCTCGCGATGAACCGCAGGACCCCCTCTTCGCCCAGCTTGTGCACGCGCGGCGGCGCCAACGCCACCCACGCGCCGCGTTCGCGCACCTCCGCCACCGCGTCCCGATACGGACGAACGTCCTCGAAATCCAGTTCGATCGTCCGACACCCCTCGGCCAACGCGATGCGCATCTGCTCCATCGACCGGCACAGCACCACCAACTCCGCCATCGGCGCGACCGGCTCCCGCGACTCCGTGCGAAGACGCGCCAGCGCCCCCTCGCGCACGACGCGCACCGGCGCCGCCCGGCGCGCGCTCTCCAGCTCCTCCGACGCCCGACGCCGCATCTGGTTGATCTGGCTCACCGGCAGGATGACCTCGCCCTCCAAACGGACGTCGAGCTCGCGAAGCTCGAAGGGCGTGGCGCCCAACCGTCCCAGATGCTCCCGCAGATACGCGACCGTCAGCGGCCGGGCACGCGCGATCTCCAGCCGTCCCTCGCTCTCGATCGTGACCCGCCGATGGCCGTCGCAGAGCGTCAGTCGCAGGGGCTCCCCCGCGCGACCCTCCATGAGCGCGTCTACGGATACGCGCCTCTGAAGCCCCTCGAACGTCGCGCGCAGCCGCCGGTTGATCGCCGGATCGTCCGTCTTCCAGACGCGATCGCCCACGTGGACCTTCGACCAATCGAGATCCGCTCCGAAGGCCAACTCCACTTGCCGACCCAGAGGCTTCACCTCGTACACGCGTCCGCCCGCTTCATCCGCCTCCGGATCGCCGAAGTCGAAGCACACGCCGTCGCCCGGCTTGACCGGATTCTCCAGGCGCAATCTCACGCGCCGGTCGTCCATCCTCTCGACGCGCCCGAGGAAGAGACCCCGCTTCTTCGGCGAGACGCCGTCGACGAGCGCCTGATGATCGGTCCCCGAGAGAAACCCGTGCGAGAAGCCGCGCGAGAAAACCTGCCGCAGCGTGCGCTCCTCCTCGCGAGAAAGCTCCGCGTGCCCATCCACGGCCCGCCGGTAAGCCGCCGTCGTCGCCGCCACATACTCGGGCGTCTTGAGACGTCCCTCGATCTTGAGCGCCGCTACGCCGGCGGCGACCAACTCCGGCACGAGATCGACCGCGGCCAGATCCTGAGGCGATAGGAGATACCGCCGCTCCCCCATCTCCTTCTTCCGCCCGTCGACGATCAGATCATACGGCTGGCGGCACGCCTGGGCGCACGCGCCGCGATTGGCGCTGCGGCCGCCCAGCGCCTCGCTCGTCAAACACTGGCCGGAGTACGCCACGCAGAGCGCCCCATGCACGAAGACTTCCAGCGGCACCGTCGTCTTCTCGCCGATCCGACGGATCTCCCGGATCGAGAGCTCGCGCGCCAGGATCACGCGCTCGAATCCCAAATCACGAATCGCCTCGATCTCCTCCGCGCAGGTCGTGGTGGTCTGGGTCGAGGCGTGCATCGGAAGATCGGATGAGATCTCGCGGACGAGCCGCGCGACCCCGAGATCCTGCAGGATCACGGCATCCGCGCCGGCACGGGCCATCGTTTCAAGGGTCGCCTGCGCCTCGGCCAGCTCGTGAGTGAAGAGAAGCGTATTGAAGGCGACGTATCCCTTCACGCCCCGCGCGTGCAGGTACGAGAAGACGTCGGCCAGTTCCTCGACGGCGAAGTTCGACGCTCGCGCGCGGGCATTGTGCCGGCGCACCCCGAAGTACACGGCATCGGCGCCGTTCTCGACGGCCGCTCGAAGGCACTCGAGGTCGCCCGCGGGGGCGAGCACCTCCGGTTTCATGGGAGGAATCGTACGGGCGGGAGGGATCTCCTTCAAGGAGCGACCGTCCGTCGGATTTTCTTAATTCCCCGGCGCCAATCTACGTTCTTTCTAGTAAGAGAACAGGTTCGCTGTTTACCCTAGATCCCTAAAGGAGAGACGGATGACCGTGGCCGCCCGCCCCCGGCTGGGGGCTCTGCTCATCAGCCGACGTCTCCTGACGCCGGTCCAACTGCGCGAATGCCTTGATCTCCAAGAGAATACGCAGGACACCCTGAAACTGGGACAGATCCTCCAACAGAAGGGTTATGTGCGCGCGACCGAGATTCGGACCGCTTTGCGCGACCAGCAACGGCGTCCGGAATCCCAGAAGACCCGCCTGATCGCGGCCGTCTCCGTCGTCCTGGCCCTGGGATTGGTGGGGGGTTACGTCGTCCTGCATCCGGCTTCCTCTCCGTCGAAGCTGCCTCCGAAAGCGATCGAACAGCCGCAGGAAACCGCCGTTCCTCCGTCGCCCCCACCGGCTCCACCGATCAGGCGCAGCGGCCTGGATGCGGTCCTCGAAGAGGCCCAATCGCTCGCGGCGGCTGGGAAGTACGGAGCCGCCGTACGCGTCCTCGACGAATTCCCGACGCGCCTGGCCAAGGAACCCGACGCCGCTTCCCGCATCGCACAAGCGCGCGAGGAGGCGATGCGGAAGGCGACCACTTTCGGCGAAACGAAGGCGAAGGAGGCTGAAGCGCTGGCGTCCTCCGGGCGCCTGCGTGAAGCGGTCGATCATCTGCGGGCGGTCGCGGAGCTTGAAGTGCCTTCGATCGCGGCGCCCGCCTACGAACGCCTGCGCAGAGCGTCGGCCGCTTGGCTGGCTTCCTGCCGGACCGAAGCGGACGGCCGCGTCCAGAAGGAGCTCGCGGCACTCGTGCAGCGATACATCTCCGCCGGGGCACCCGCCGATCCGGAGGCGGCGTGGAAGGAGGCCAACACCCTGCTGGAAACCGAGCGGTGGTCCGATGCGGTGACGCTGTTGACCTCTCTAGCCGCCGTACCGGCGTGGCGCGAGCGCGCGATCCTCGCGCGCGTGATGGCCCACTATGCCTCCGACCAATTCGTCGGCGTCCTTCTGGACACCCAGACGTTGCTCGAGATGGGAGCGGCGGCAGAACCGGCCATCGCCATGCTCAATCGCGCGGTGACGCGCGCGCCGTTGGACGAGACGGCGCTGTGCTTGTACGAACGCGCGTTGCAGAAGAGCCCCACCAACCCGGACTTGTGGCTCAGCATCATCATGCTCCATACGTGGCGACACGACATCGAGCGGGCCGCGCACGCGGTGAAGAACGCGCGAACCAAGGGAGTGCGCTTCCAAGGCGCGGTGCTGGACGTCCTGGATCAGTACGTCCAGCTGCGCGAACGCGGCTTCCCGCACGGACAACCGGTGTACGTGGACTACGTGGGACCGTACGAGATCCTGACCGATTCGAGCCCCGACCGGGCCCGCAAACTGGCCGACGACCTGGAAGCGATCGCCAAGGAATATGAGGAAGTGCTCCCCTACGCGCGCAACCCGAACCTGCGCTTTCGCGTGATGTTCTTCGCGAACTTCTTCGACTACAACGAATACTATCGCGCGTGCGATACCCGCGGACGCCGGACGGCACGCGAACGCGGCGCCGGCGCGTATTACGCCCCCGGCATGAAACAGCTCGTCGTCTGGGAAGACCCCGAGGACTTCCACGTGACCCTGCGGCACGAGGCGTATCACCAGTTCCTGGACACCTTCGCCAACGACGTCCCCCGCTGGTTCAACGAGGGAACCGCCTCATACATGGAAAGCTCGCGACCGGGTCGACCCGGCCTCTCGAAGCGGTATGTCGACGGCATCCGGATGAGCCTGGATCGGCTTCCTTCGTTGCGCACCCTGGTCCACATGCCCGTGGAGAAATGGGTCGGCAGCGAGCTCGAGTACTTCTATTATTGCCAAGCGTCGAGCTTCATCTACTGGCTGCGGCTGCAGAACAAGGGCGCGGTCCTGGACGACTTCCTGCGCATGCTCGTCGTGGGATACCCTCCCGACGAGGCGCTGGCGCGGACCTTCGACAAAGCCGATCTGGATGCGCTCGAACAAGGATGGCGCGAGGCGGCCGCCCGAGGATTCCAGCGGTGAGCCGTCAGCGTTTGTGCTGCGCCACAATATCCGCAAGTTGGTTCTGAACGTCGGCCGGCTCACGCGACTTCAGTTTTCCGACGACCTCTCCGCCAGGACTAAGGAAGAGCACGGTCGGATAACCGCGAACGCCGTACCTCTCTACGATGTCGCCGTGCTTGTCGCCGTCGACAAGGACGTTGATGAGCCCTTCCGAGGTCTTCACCACCTCCGCGTCTGAGAACGCGCCCGCGTTCAGTTTCTTGCACCACCCTCACCAATCGGTGGTGAAGTAGACCATGAGCGGCGTACTGCCGGAGCGCGCTTCTTCCAAGGCGGTCTCCAGCTCGCCGCCGTCACGCCAGCGAATGGAGCCGCCCCCCGGAGGGGTCGCCTGTCCGCACGCGGCCAGACACCCCAGCGCCAGCATGATCCATCGGTGCTTCATGTCGTCCTCCCGCAAGCCTCCAGCATTGTAACTTAACGACTTGATTCGACGGTTTCCTTGAAGAGATTCTCCTCCGCGTCGAATGGAGGAGAGACTCGAATCGGGAGGATCGTCATGACCGCGTGCAAGCCCGTCTTGGTTTCCCTGGCCCTCTGGATCGTCCTCGCGCCGGCCGCACCGGCCTGGGCGGACTCTTCGTCGGAGGCGACACCTGGACTCCCTCTCACCGCGCTCCGACAGTCGGTCGATGCCGCGCAGGAACCCGGGCTTTCCGCCGCCGGCCTTAAAGTCACCAGACACAGGCCCATCACCGCTGCCAAGATCGCCCTGTTTGCGACAGCAGGCTTCGGGGCGGGCGTTGGCGGAGTGGCCTTGGGTCTGGGTTCCCCTCCATCAATACTCTTCGGCGCCCTCCTGGTGGCTGCTGCCGCCTCCACTGCGTGGTGGGGATACAACTGGGGAAACGGGGTCGCGGTCCAGGAGATCCGTCCCGGATCTGTCGTCCAGCCCGGCCTCCGTACAAGAGACGTCATCACAAACGCCAGGATCGGCGAGACCCGCATTCGTACTCTCGAGCCGAAAGACCTGGACCTGGCGCTTCAGATCGGCCAGATCCGGAACAAGACCGTGGCGCTCGATGTGCGCCGCGACGGACAGACAATCATGCTGTATATCAACATCGATCAAGGGAACGTCTCGGGCGTCCAACAGATGATCGAGCGGATCCGCTGATGGATGTACGGATGTAAGAGGACCACATGTTCCTGAGGAGAAGTTGACCATGCCTTATCGCTCCAAGGTTCTGTTGTTGACTTTGGCCGCCTGCGTCCTGATCTATCCTATCGCGCCCAGCGCGGCACAACAGGATCCGAACACGTCGTCGAATCAAGCCTCCGGCCTCCCCGGCGCCGCGCTCCAGCAGTCGGTGAAGGCTGCGCAAACGCCGGGACTGTCCGCGGCCGGCCTTCAGGTCGCCAGGCACTATCGTGTCACCCCCAGCAAGATCCTGGAGCTTCTTGTGCCTACAGGCCTCTTCGGAGGGGTCGGGGGCGCCTTGACTTATGCAGCGTTTCTCGAAAAGGCTCCTGGGTTCTTGCTGGTGGCCGGCATCTTCTTGGCCGCTGCCGGCTGGACAGCGCTTTACCAGTATTATTCTGGACACGAGGTCATCGTCAAAGACGTGCGCCCCGGACCCGCCACCCAGGCCGGCCTTCGTCCCGGCGACGTCATCACCAGTGCTCGGGTCGGCGAGACCCTCATCAAGACACGCCGGCCGAAGGACTTGGATCTGGCGCTCGAAGTCGGGCGACTCCGGAACAAAAGCGTCGCGCTGGATCTCTACCGCGACAACACAAATATCATGCTGTATATCGATCCCGCCGGGAGCAGCAGCGCCTCCGGGGTCCAGCAGGCGATCGAGGGAATCGGCCCCTAACCACGGACCGGTCACACCCCCGCCCGCGCCGGTTGCGATATCGGCCGCAGCTTGAGCTTCCCGGCCAACCCTTCCAACAGCTCCAGCTCCGCCCGTGCCGCCGGATCGCGCCCCTCCGCCCGCGCCAGCTCCGGCCCACGAGCGCGGATCCGCTCGTAGATCACGTTCTGCGCCCGCCACAAGTCGATTTCGAACGGCAGATCTACGGCCAGATCGACCAGCACCTTCAGCCGGCGCAGAAGCTCTAGATTCGCCGCTTGCGGCCGAAGCGCCTCGATCGCCCGCAGGATCGTCTGCTTCAGTGTGTACCCCAGCCCTTCACGGTCCAGCTCCACCCCATCGAGCTGAACCGCCTCCAGAAGCGCCTTGAGACGCGGCAGGTTGGGCTCATCCGCCTCCAATACGCGCTTGAGCCCCCGGTTCAGCACGAACTCCGCCGCCGCCTGGAATGCCCTCGGCACCGGCATGTGCTCGACGTGCAGAAAGCGCAGAAGCGGCTCGTGGTGCTCGGTGAGCTGTCGATAGAGGCCCTCCGCCTCGTCCATGGCCGACTTCAAGATCTGCCGCAGGATGTTGCGCTGCTCGTCGCGGAAGAGGAAACGCAGCGAGTACGTGCCGGGCCCGAGGCGATCCTCGAGACGACGGCGCACCTCCGCCAGGTCCCCTCTGCCGAACGCCTCCGTCACCTCCGCCGCGATCTTCTCGTACGCGGCCTCGTCGACGAAAGGCCGAACGCCCGCGACCATGTTCTGGTCGCCCGAATACAGGACGACGAACTGGCACCGCGCCGACTCGTGGGTGATCTTCGAACTTACCCGCGCGCGTCCGATGCCCAGCGTCGCGCGCCCCGCCGTCTGCAGCCGGACGTCCTCCCGATTCACCGCATACGCATAGACATCCGTTCGCTCGCCGTAGTGGTCGAAGATCGCGCTCATCGCGTAGTGCGCGCCCACGCGCCCCAGATCCAGCACCGAGGGCCGCACGAACTTTTCGTAGATCACGCGCCCGTCCCGGTGCTCCGGCAGATTGCTCTTGGCGCGCTCCAGCAGATCGAGAAACGGTCGCTCCATTTCCGCCGCGAGAAACTCCCGCGCCAGCTGCAGCACGCGTCCGGCATACTGCAACACCTGGACGCTCTCGATGCCGGAGATGTCGTCGAAGAACCACCCGCAGCTCGTGTACATCAGCTGCGCGTGCCGCTGCAGCTCCAGCAGCTTGAGCGCACGCACGCGCTCGTCCTCGGACAGCGGATGCGCCGCGTGCCGGGCGAAGAAACGCTCCTCGCTTTGCGCGGAGCGATCCAGGACCAGCGAGATGTAATCGTCGCGCGCGGCCCACGGGTCGACCACGAGCCCGCGCGCCTCCTTCTCGAAGAGCGGCGCCGCGCCGTCGCGCAGCCGGTCGAGCGATTCCCGCAAGGGGCCGCGCCACGCCTGGCTCCATCCCGGCCGGCCGCCGGAGTTGCAGCCGCAGTCGGCCCTCCAACGCTGCACGCCATGGACGCAGCTCCAGGAGGTTCCCTCCACGATCTGCACCTCATGAGCCGGAGGGTGCTTCTCGAGAAACTCCCCGTAATTGGTCAGGCGCGCCAGCCGGTTTTGCTCGATGTAATGCAACGCATACGCCAGCGCCATGTCGCCGTGCCGATGATGATGGCCGTAGGTCTCGCCGTCGGTGGCCACGTGCACCAACTGAGGCCACTCGCGCCTCTCCGAAAAGGCGCCCAGGAGGCGATGGGCGAAGTCCTCGCCGCGCGTGAGAAGGCGTTCGAACGCCACCGCGCGCGAGACGGGCCCGTCGTAGAAGAACAGCGCCATCCGCCGCCCGGACGGCAGCGTGATCGAATACGCCGTCGTCGGATCAATCCCGCCGTTGAGCGGTTCGCCCCAGGATGACTCCCCGATCTTGCGCACCCGCGCGGCCTGATGCTGCGACAGGATCGTGAATCGGAGGCCGTGCTCCGCCAAGACCTCCAGCGTCTCCACATCCACGGCCGTCTCGGGCAACCACATCCCTTCGGGCCTCCGGCGATACCGGTGCTCGAAGTCGCGAAGGCCCCAGCGAACCTGGGTCACTTTGTCCCGCCGGTTCGCCAACGGCAGGATCATGTGATTGTACGGCTGCGCCAGGGCCGACCCGTGCCCCCCGAATCGCCGCCGGCTCTCGCGATCGGCCTCCAGGATCGCGCCGTACACGTCCTGCGCATGCGACTCCAGCCACGCCAGCACCGTCGGGCCGATGTTGAAGCTGATCCTGGCGTAGTTGTTGACGATCCGCTCGATGCGTCCCTCGCCGTCGAGGATGCGCGATGCCGTGTTGGGCGCGTAGCACTCGGCCGTCACGCGGTCGTTCCAATCGTGGTAGGGATAGGCCGAATCCTGCGTCTCGATGAACTCCAGCCACGGGTTCTCCCGCGGCGGCTGATAGAAGTGCCCGTGGATGCAGACAAAACGATCCATCATTCACCTTTGGAAAAGAGCACGAACGAGAGCGGATGGACCAGCGCGTGACCCGTCGCCTTCTCAGGTCGCGGCTGCGCCGCGCTGTCCAGTCGCACCCGCCATTCGCCTTCCGGCAGATCCGCCGTCACGATGCGATCTTCGAAGTTGAAGGCGATGAAGGCTTCGCTCCGGTCGGTCCAGCGGCGCACCGACAGAAGTCGTTCGCCTTCCTTCACGTGGACCTCCATCGGCTCGCGGCTCAGGTGCGCCAAAACCGGCCATCGCGCGCGCAAGCCGATCAGTTCACGATAGAACTCCTTGAGTGATCGATGCGGCTCCCGATCGGCCAATCGGGGATCGAGCTTGGACCGCGCGAACGTCCCCTCGTCCTGTGGATCCGGGGTTTCCGGCGTTCCGGGAAACATCTCGCGTCTTCCGCGACGCGTGCCTTCCACGACCTGCGGATCGGAGTGGCTCGTGAAATAGAGGAACGGCGCCCGCTCGCCGTACTCCTCTCCCATGAACAGCAGCGGCACGTAGGGCGACAGCAGCGTCACGCCGGCCGCCAGCTTGAGCGCCTCGAACGACACCAGCGCTCCGAGTCGCTCGCCCGACCTGCGGTTTCCGGCTTGATCATGGTTCTGCGCACAGACCACGAATTGACGAGCGGCCAAACCATGGGGGGAGTTGCCGTGCCGGCGACGCCGGTATCGCGAGTATTGACCGGTGTAGGCGTACCCTTCCATGAAGACCTTGTGCAGATGCCGCATCGTCCCGAAGTCCTGGTAGTACCTCTCGCGCTCGCCGGTCAGCAACGCGTGCACGCTGTGGTGGAAGTCGTCGCTCCATTGCGCATCCAGCCCGTACCCCCCTTCCTCCACGGGGCGCACATAGCGGGCGTCGTTGCGGTCGATCTCGCCGATCAGGAATACGGTGCGATCCAAACGCTCCGCTTCTTCGTGCACCGTCGCCGCCAGTTCCTGCACGAACGGCCGCTCGGACGCATCCACGATGGCGTGGAGCGCGTCCAACCGCAGCGCGTCCACGTGGAAATCGACGACCCACTGCAGCGCGTTCTCGATGAAGAACCGGCGGACCTCATCCGAATCCGGTCCGTCGAAGTTCATGGCCTTACCCCAGGGGGTGAGGTACCCGTCCGCGAAATACGGCCCGAAATCCGCCAGGTAATTCCCCTCAGGACCGATGTGGTTGTACACCACGTCCAGCGCCACCGCCAGCCCATGTCCATGACAGGCGTCGATCAAGCGCCGCAGCGCCGCCGGGCCCCCGTACGAGTTCTGCACCGCGTAGGCATAGGCGCCGTCATAGCCCCAGTTGCGCGTCCCCGGGAATTGAGCGACCGGCATCAACTCGATGACCGTGACGCCCAAGTCCTTGAGGTCTTTCAACCGCGGGATGACGGCATCGAACGTCCCTTCCGGCGTGAAGGTCCCCACGTGCAACTCATAGATGAGGTATTTCTCCAGCGCCGGCGCGACCCAATCCTGGTCTGTCCACGGGAAGACCGGGGACACGATCTGCGATGGACCATGCACGCCCTCCGGCTGAAACCGCGAGGCCGGGTCGGGACGCTCCAGCTTGCCGTCGAGGCGGTAGACGTAGCGACAGCCCGGCTCCACGCCTTCGATCACTCCGTGGTGGTAGCCGTGATCCCGAGCCGCCAACGGGACCAGGCGTTCCCCCAGCCGAACTTCCACGCGCGACGCACAGGGCGCCCAGACCAGGAATTCGCACCGGCCCTCGCCGAGGTATGTCGCTCCCAACCTCATGGTTCAACCGTTCACTCCGCGGAAATCCGCTCAAGTCCGCGAAATCCGTGGTCCTTCGGATTTGAAATACACCGCCGCCAACGGGGGAAGCGTGATGTCGATCGAATGCGAGCGGCCGTGCGTCGCCGTCGCCTCGGCCTGCACGCCGCCGTGATTGCCCTGTCCGCTCCCCCCGTATTCGACGGCGTCGCTGTTGAGAATCTCCTTCCAGAATCCGCCGCGGGGGACTCCCATCCTGTACTTGAGACGAGTCTCGGGAGTGAAATTGCAGGCCACGGCGATGATGTCGCGCGTGCCCTTCCCGTGTCGCAGGTAGGTCAGGCTGCTCTGCAGCACATCGTTGCAGTCGACCCATTCGAAACCAGCCGGCTCGACGTCGGTCTCGTGGAGACACGGTTCGGTCCGATAGATCCGGTTGAGGTCCTTGACCAAGAGCTGGACCCCCTGGTGACTCGGGAACTTCAGCAGCGGCCAGTCGATGCCCTGCTCGTGATACCACTCGTTCCACTGTCCGATCTCACCGCCCATGAAGAGCAGCTTCTTGCCCGGCTGGGAGTACATGTAGGAAAGCAGAAGGCGCAAGCTCGCGAACTTCTGCCACAGGTCCCCCGGCATCTTCGACAGGAGCGACCCCTTGCCGTGCACGACCTCGTCGTGCGACAGCGGCAGTACGAAGTTCTCGTGCCACGCGTAGAGCATCCGAAACGTGAGCTGGTCGTGGTGGTACTTCCGGAACAACGGATCCTTCCCGAAGTAGAACAGCGTGTCGTGCATCCAGCCCATGTCCCACTTCATCCCGAAGCCGAGTCCGCCCACGTAGGTCGGGCGCGACACCATGGGCCACGCCGTGGACTCCTCGGCATAGGTCTGCACGTCCGGATGGCTCTTGTACACCTCCTCGTTGAGCCGCCGCAGAAACGAGATCGCCTCCAGGTTCTCCCGCCCGCCGAATTGATTCGGGATCCAGTCGCCGTTCTGGCGCGAGTAATCCAGATACAGCATCGACGCCACGGCGTCCACGCGCAGGCCGTCGACGTGATACTTGTCGAGCCAGAACAGCGCGCTGGAGATGAGGAAGCTGCGCACCTCGTTGCGGCCGTAGTTGAAGATGAAGCTGCTCCAGTCGGGATGGAAGCCCTTGCGCGGATCCGCGTGCTCGTAGAGATGCGTGCCGTCGAAGAACCCCAGCCCGTGGCCGTCGGTCGGAAAGTGGGACGGGACCCAGTCCAGGATGACCCCGATGCCGTTCTGATGAAGGCCGTCGACGAGCGACATGAAGTCCTGCGGCGTGCCGTAGCGACTGGTCGGCGCGAAGTACCCCGTCGTCTGGTATCCCCATGATCCGTAAAACGGGTGCTCCATGAGGGGGAGGAACTCCACGTGCGTGAAGCCCATCTCCCGAACGTACTCCGCCAGCTGCGGGCCGAGCTCGCGATAGGGCAGCCACGTGTTCCCGGGCCGGCGCCGCCACGACCCCGCATGGACCTCATAGACGCTGACCGGCGCGTTCAGCGAATGACGTCCGTGACGATCGCGCATCCAG
The DNA here is from genome assembly GCA_016190155.1 of Planctomycetota bacterium. GTDB lineage: Bacteria > Planctomycetota > MHYJ01 > MHYJ01 > JACPRB01 > JACPRB01. The sequence continues at coordinate 3,228 of JACPRB010000287.1, read as the reverse complement.
CCGGGGTCGTTCCAGGCGTAATCGAGGTTCATGACCATCGAGGCGGACCTCGGCGGGATCTCATTGAAGAACGCGAACGGATCGCACTTCTCGGCGCTGAAGCCGTTGTGGCGCGAACGGATGTGATACTTGTAAAGCGCGCCTCGCCGCACGTCGGAGATGAACCCTTCCCAGACGCCGGATTGGCCGCGCGGGCTCAACGGGTGCGTCCCGACGGTCCATCCGTTGAAGTCGCCGATGACACAGACGGCTTCGGCGTTGGGCGCCCACACGGCGAAGTACGTCCCCCCCTCCTTCTCCAGCGGATGCGCGCCGAGTTTCTCGTAGAGGCGGAAGTGCGCGCCCTCGTTGAAGAGATATAGGTCGTTGTCGGTCAGAAGACTGATGTCGTAAGCGACGGTGTTTCGAGGTGACATAAGCCCATCCCTATTCCCAACCAAACTACGGCAAGGTTTCGGCCTATGATACGGGAACGGCGTTTGGGTTCAACGGCAAGTTCTCACCGGGCGCCTCACGCCACGACGCCCTCGGAAGACCGCTGCCGCGCCGCTTCCAGCGCCTCCAGAACACCCCGAAGCGGAATCCACGCCCACTCGGGCCGCTGCCCCAGCTCGCACCCCGCCTCGGCCAGCGCCTTCTCGAGGAGAAAGATGTTCAGGAGAAACAAGAGTTCCTCGCGATCCCGCGGCAAGAAGGCGCCCCGCCCGGCGACCTCGAGGTACGTCCTCAAGAACGCGACCGAGACCCAAGCCCGCCAATGGCGCGCCCACGCCTCCATGCTCGACATCCGCTCCGCCGGAAACGCGTTGCGGGCTTGTTGATCCAGAAGCGCCGTGAAGGCCGCGGTGTGAAACGACCGCAGCATGCCCGCGACATCCCGCAGCGAAGACCGCTTGATGCGACGCTCGCTGAACGAGCGCGCCGCTTCCCCCTCGAAGTCGATGATCACGAAGTCCTTTCCGCTGTAGAGCACCTGACCCAGGTGGTAGTCCCCGTGAATCCGGATGCGCAGCGCGGTGATCCTACGCGCCAGCAGTCCTTGAAACGTCTTCAGGATGTCGCCTTGAAGCGCCAGGACGCGCTGGGCGTCCCGCCGCGCCTCCTCCGGAAGCGCCTGAAGCCCTCTACCCAACGCGTGAATCGTCTGCGTCAGCACCACCCGCATCGATTGGTAGAGCGAGCGCTGGTAGAAAGGCGTAAAGGGCTCGGGGGTGAACGCGGAATCGTCGCTCGGCGCCGCCAAGGCCAAATGCAGCTCAGCCGTGCGGCGCCCGAGCAAGCGGGCCGATTCCAAATACGTGCCGATCGTCTCCCGAGCCGAGGCCGGAGGCTCCGCGTCCAGCATCCCCGGCCCCTGGGGAGGCATCGCCAGGTCCTCCGGAGGGACTTCTCGCGCCTGCGCCCGTTCGAAGAAGCGTTCCAGCTCGTCGCGCGTGTAGCTCCACGCGTCCCCTTCGTTGGGCACGAAGGCCTGCAGGATGCCCAGTGTCAGAGGACCACGGTGTCCGTTGCGCCGATACTCGAGAAAGCCGGCCAGGGCGGGCGCGTATGGAAAGCTCGCGTGATGCGTCAGGAAGCGCGTGACCTCGAGCTCGGGGTTCGTCCCCTCCTCCAGCCGCCGGTACAGCTTCAGGATCAGCCGGTTCCCGTACACAATCGACGTGTGGCTCTGCTCGGCCTTCAAGGGCACGGGCTCCAGCGAGGTCTCCTCCGCCCCTCGCGCCAACCGGTAGGCCCGCATCGGAAGGGCAACCACCTCGCCGTGCGCCATTCGGACGCGCCGGCGGCGCGCGATCGCGTCGAGCAGGCTCAGCGCGAAATCGCGCTCCCCCGAGGGATCGTAGAGGACGCCCTCGCCCCGCCGCGTCCTCAAGCGCGCGATCGTCGAAAGACGCACCGCATCGGCCTTCTCCCCGGGCGCGAACGCCAGCGGCACCGTGTACAGGTCGCCGCGACCGTCGGCATATTCCACCCGCACGAAGGCGATGCGGACCTCCGTCCCGTCGCTCTCGATCGGGATCGTCTCGACGACGGAGACGGATTTCATCGTCCGGCCCTTTCCGGCGAACCACCGGCGCGTTCCCACGTACTGCGCCAGGAGTTCCTCGATCACGGCTTTCGCCTTCGACCGGAAGACGTCGGGCCAGTCCCCGTGGACGTCGACCGTGCGCAGCGTCTCCGACGGCACGGCCGGGCGCACCTCCACGCCGGCCCGCGGCCGCATCGCGAACCAGTAGAAGGCGTGCGGCGCCAGCGTCAGGAAGTACGCGCGATCAACGACCGGCGGGAATTCGTTCTGGCCGAACAACTCGACCGGCGTCAGCCCGCGAAACGCCGAGAGGTCGAGCTCCGTATACTGCACGAAGCGCGACAGGTTCGCCACCACCAGGATCTGCTCGTCCTGGTATCGGCGGATGAAGGCGAGGATCTTGCGGTTCTCCGGATAGAGGAACTCGATCGAGCCCCGTCCGAACGCCTTGGTGCGGCGGCTCAACGCGATCAGTCGTTTCATCCACCACAGCAGCGAGTGCGGGTTGCCCTGCTGGGCATCGACGTTGAGCGCCTCGTAGTGATACTCCGGATCGATGATCACCGGCAGATAGAGCCGCTGAGGGTTGCCGCGCGAGAACCCGGCGTTGCGGTCCGCGCTCCATTGCATGGGCGTGCGCACGCCGTTGCGGTCGCCCAGATAGAGGTTGTCGCCCATTCCGATCTCGTCGCCGTAGTAGATGACCGGCGTCCCCGGCAGCGAGAAGAGCAACGCATTCATCAGTTCGATCTTGCGCCGGTTGTTCCCCAGCAGCGGCGCCAGCCGGCGGCGGATGCCCAGATTGATCCTGGCCTGCGGCTCGGTCGCGTACACGCGATACATGTAGTCGCGTTCCTCGTCGGTGACCATCTCCAGCGTCAGCTCGTCGTGGTTGCGCAGGAACAGCGCCCACTGGCACGGCTCGGGAACGGCGGGTGTCTGCTGCAGGACGTCGATGATCGGGAAGCGGTCCTCCATCTGGATCGCCATGAACATGCGCGGCATGATCGGAAAGTGGAAGGCCATGTGGCACTCGTCGCCGTTCCCGAAATAGCCGGCGGCTTCTTCCGGCCATTGGTTGGCCTCCGCCAGGAGCATGCGGTTCTTGAAGGTCGCGTCGACGTGGCGGCGCAGTTCCTTGAGGAAGGCGTGCGTCTCGGGGAGGTTCTCGCAGTGGGTGCCTTCGCGCTCGTAGAGAT
>JACPRB010000286.1 GCA_016190155.1 Planctomycetota bacterium | reverse complement strand
ACGTAGTACCGCAGGTCCGCGTAGTCCCGCAGGTACTTTTCGGGCATGAGGTCGAGGAGCTTGCCCAGGATGTCGACGACGATCCCGCCGCCCTGGTGGTCGTAGACGTGGCCGCCCGCGACGGCGAGCTTCCGCCAGCCGTCCGAGAGCGCGAGGAAAGTGTCGGTCGAGGCGGTATCGCCCATGATGTAGAGCTCTTCATGGTCCATCGCGATCTGCGTGGCGAAGAGCTTGATGATCGAGTCCTCGAGGTTGTCCCCCTCGATGTTGTCCTCGAAGACGTCGTAGGTGATCTCGAACGGCGTCATGATCTCGACCGTGTCGAGGACGGTCTTCGAGAAGGTCGGCTTCTGCCGGACCCCCGGATCGACTCCCTCGGCGGCCGGGACGCTCGCGCGCTGCCCGATGCCGATCTTGTTGATCTCCCTCTTCTTGGCCTTCATCGGGATCATGCGCGCGTCCTTGGCCATCACCGAGAGGTCATGGAGATAGGTGATGAACTTCTCCGACTGCTCGGGGTTGAGCTCGCCGCCACCCGCGATGAGATCCGCCGTCTCCAACGCCTTCTGCAAAAGCTCGCTCTGGTTCATGGTTCGAATCTCCTTTTCCGTGTTAGATCAGGCCCTTCCAGACCGACTTCTCGTTCCGCTCGCCGGCGAGAGCCTCCTGGCCGTCGAGGGACGTGCGCACGCCCGGCGTTTTCTCCAAGGCTTCCACGCGCTTGGCCAGCCCGTCGACGGTTGCGGCCAGGGCCGGCTTCTTGTCCTTGCCGCCTTCCTTCTCGATGCCGAGCGTCTTGGCGATGCGCGTGATCAGCCCCTCGATCTCGGCGAGCTTGTCCGGCGGGGCGTCGCCCGCCGCAGCCTTCTTCTCCGCGTCGGCCGCCGGGGCAGGAGCGCCGTTCGCCGGCGTGGTCGGCTCGTCCTTCTGTGCCTCCCCCTTGCGGGCGCTCGTCATGAGCGTGCGGATCTGGGTGAGCATGCGCTTGCGCGCGTCGTCCTTCTCGCCAGCGATCATCTGATCCACGAGCGCCACGTGGGCGGTCCACTCCTTGTCCACCTGGTTGGCCGGATCGCCCGTCGCTTCCAGCAGCTCTTCCTCGACCACGGTCTCGTCCTTCTTCATGTCCGCCCCTCCTTCGGGTTTTGTCTCGATCTGGCCACCGGCTTTCTCGAACTCGGTGAGCGCCTTTTCCACGTACCACCGGATCGCACGCGCCTTGGGATTGGCCGGGACGGCCACGAGGGACACCTCGACCAGACGCATCTTGAGGATGAGCCGCGCGAACTTCTGCAGGCTCTCCACCCACTCCTTGCGCGCCTCGAGGATCGTCCCCCGGACGCTGAACTTGTTGAGCACGCCCTCCTTGACCTGCTGCCAGATCTCGGATGCGGTCTTCGAGATCAGGATCTTGAGGAAGAGCCCGCCCGGCCTGGCCTGGGACTCGAGCACCGTCCCGATGGCCTCGTCCGCGTTGTGGTTGTGGAGGACCGTCGAGTTCTCCAGGAGGTCCTTCGCCGAGGCGCTGATCGCCTCCTCGGTGATGATGTCCTCCTGCATGTCGAAGTCGCTGGTCGCCGCGTAGCCCTCGACAATCCAGCGACCTTCGTCCTCGTAGGCCTTGGTGATCTCGATGGCACACTCGAAGTTCACCGGGCGCATGCGACCTCCTCCTCGACCCATTCGAGGTCCTCCGACTTCTGCGTGTCGAAAGACGCCACGAACAGGCGATTCCGCTTGGCCCAGAGCCCTTGGTTGCGGGCCTCGAGGAATTTCATCTTGAAGAGCCGTCCCACGCGCACGAGCGCCTTCCGCGCCCGGGCCGAATCGGTGTAGGCGATCAGGAATCCACCTTTGAGCTTGCCCGCGACCTGGGCGATCTCCTCGGGCGGGATGCCCTCGTTCGTTCCCCACTCGCCCACGTAGGGCGGGTCGAGGAAGAAGAACGTGTTCGCGCCGTCACAATCGGTGATCGTCTCCTTCCAGTCCTTGCGGACGATCCGCGCGCCCTTGAGCTTCTCGTGGAAGCGCCAGAGCTCGTCGAGGTCGTAGGTCTGACCGTCGTGGATGGTGGAGTACCCGCTCATCTGCGGCCGGCCGCCCCATGCGCACAGCCGCCCGTAGACCAGCCGCCAGAACCGCTCGCTGTCGGACTGGGGCTCGCACTCCTTCGCGCGCTTGTACCCCGCGCGCGATGCCGTCCACGAGAACCGCTTCAGGGCCTCAAAGCTCTGCGGCGTGAGGTGCTGGATGTACTTGTGCGCGAAGACCACCTCGGAGTCCGCATCGGAAAGGACGGACTCTTCCGCCGATTCCTTGGCGTAGAAAAGCGCGGCGCTCCCGCAGAAGGGCTCCACGTAACGCTTGTGCGTGGGCAGCCGCTTGGCGATGGCCGCAGCGTACTTCGCCGATCCGCCCCACTGGTTGAAGGGGACGAGCTTTCGCTTCTCGAGGTCCTCCGCCTTCTCGAAGCCCGGTAGCTCGACCTCGCCGGCTTCAAGCGCCGCGACGAGCCGATCGCGCAGCTCAAGGCGCTCCGGATCATCCTCCATCTCCCAGTAGCGGTAGGGCTCCGGCAGACCCTCACGGATCGCCGCCGGCAGTGCCGAGAAGCCCGGCGGCGGCACCCAGCCATCCTCGATGGCCCGGTCGGAGAGAACGTAAGGGGTCTGGTCGACGGGCTTGATGAGGAGCCATGCGGCCTCGTCGCGGAACTTGGTCTCGGCCGCGGGGATCACGCCCTCGGCCTTGAGGAATTCCCAATAGCCCAGGTCCCAACCCTTGCGGGCGCAGTTCGGGTCGCGCTTGAAGTAGCGGGCCAGGAGGTCCGGGGCGAGGAGCTTCTCCTCGTCCTGGCCCTGACTGTCCGCCACGCGCAGCTGACGGAAGAAGAGCCGGTAGCGGAAGCCGCCCTTCTCCCGCTCCGAGCGCGGGAAGTACTCGTGGAACCAGGGCTTCTGCGCGCCGTACTCGCAGACCCCTTTGTCGACAATGTGGAAGATGGCGGGGAGTTTTTCCGTCGCGCCGACCTGGCCCGGAGCGACTTCGCCCTCGACCGTGAGCCACGCATGCGGGTGAACGCCCTTGCGCTCGGCGACGATCTCGGAAAATTCGCCCGTCTCCCAGTCGATCTTGGAGTAGTCGGCGGGCTTGAGCGCCTTGGCCTGCGCGAGGGTCGTGACCGGGTCCTTCACCGCGCCAGCGACCAAGGCATTCAGCGTCCAGCCGATCAGTTCGTCGCTACGAAGTTCGATCCGATAATCGGCGTGGACCGACTGGCCGCGCCAGTGCTCCTGCACCACGTAGCGATAGGTCGTGCTCTCGTCGGAGAGACGCATGTAGGGATCGCCGTCCGCGCCGTTTGCCTTGGCGACGTAGAGGTGCTCGCGCTGGTGATCGTCGCGGGAACCGAAGCCGCTCGTCTGCGTGTAGGCCACGCGATAACGCTTCATGGTCCGCTTGTGCCGGGAGAGCTCCCGGGCATAGGGGACGGCCTCGTTCGAGCTGGTCGAGATGAAGATGTGCCGGCATCCCTTACAGAGCTTCTCCAAGATGGGCGGGATGTCCTCGGGCCCGAGGTTTTCCTCCTCCCAGTCGCGACCGAGGAGAATCGAGTTCATGATCCTGTAGGTCTGGAAGTAGTGGACGTACCCCTTGTCGCGCTTGAAGAAGGGCGGATCGAAGTAGACGACGCCCGCCTGCGGAAAGCGCATCTCCTTGGCGTTTTCGCTCGTGATCTCGCCCTTGCCGGAGACCTCCGCCGCGAAGTCGTTGACCTCTTTGGCCGCGCGCCCGACGACGTCGCGCACCTTGGCGAGCGATTCGTACCGGCGCGTCGAGTAACCGGAGATCGAATCGGAGTAGAGCGTCTGAAGCACCCGGCTTGCGACCGCCTTGATGGCCCACCCCTTCGGGCCGGACGATTCCCGCGCGACCTTGGCGAGGCCGTCCAGGTAGCGCCGGATCTGCCAGGGGCGCGGGTAGACGCCTTCCCACTCCCGGGTGAGCCAGCCCTCGTGGAAGGGCGTGTCGACCAGCTTTTGGACGTCCTCCTCAGAGAGCGGCTTGCCCTCGAAGACGCCCTTGGAATACCAGTAGGGCACGATGGAGAGATCGTTCCCCTTGACGCGGTAGCCGCGCCGGGCGGCCTCGATGAGGACCGCCGAGCAGCCGCACATCGGATCGAAGACGGACCTCCCGTCCTCGGGAAACTTGCCGACGATGTATTTGGCCAGCCGGCGTTTGTTGCCGACGTAGTTGGCCTTTTCGATCGGCTCGGCGGCGCTGAGTGTCTCTTGGGCAATCACTGGACGAGCAAGCCCTCCTCGGGACGCGGCGTCCCCAACCTGGAAAGGCCCTTGGGGTCGGAGAATGGGGACAGGTCAGCGGTTGAGAACCACTACCGAGCGACAGTTGCCGTGGAGGGGTGGCAAGGCGACGCCGTGATCAGCGAGCCATTCCTCGGACTTGCCGTTGAGATAGGCGCGCTCGCCGCCACTCTCGATGAAGAAATCGTTCCGCTCGGCATCGTGAGTCGGCCATGGTGCGATGTTCTCGATGGCGCTTGGCGGGCCATCCAGGGCTTGGCGGACGACCTTCATGACACGGGGGACGGAGAAGACGCGGCCGTTGAGGTCCTTGCAGATCTGGGAGGTACGCTCGTCCATCACGGCGCGGAAGACGTACTCTTCGACCCCCGCCTCCTCCAGGGAGAACATGCCGCCCCAGTTGTTGGCGCGGTTGACGCTCACCGCAGCGACGCGGTTGTAGAGTTCGAGCTTGCCTGGCGCGTCCTTGGTCCCGGCCATCAGATCGCGCAGCCGTTTCCCGATGGCCTTGCGACCCACACCCTCCTCGATCCCGCGGGCGATGGTGTCCCGGAAGCTGTCGCTGACGTGTTCGGGGAAGACCTTTCCGATCCAGAAGCGGTCGTGGCGGACCAGCCAGTCCACAGCCTCCTGGCGGGGCTTGTCGAAGAGCGCCGGGATGGTGCGCCCCACACCGCGAACCGCCTGGCCGGCCTTGAAAGCGCGCTCAAGATAGCGGCGGGTCGCGGGCTCGAGTTCTGCCGCGAGCTCAGGTCCGAGTATGCGTTCAGCCTCAGCGACAACGGCGCGCAGCTCGCGCTCGAAGTCCAGTGACTCAACGGCTGCAACCCGTCCGTCCACAACCGCGCGCAGCGCCTTCTCGTAGAGACGCTGAAACCGCCCGACATCTTCCTCGGGACCCTTCTGGAGCCGCAGGTCCTCCACGACCTCTGCGATAAGGCCATCGGCCTCCCGAAGCTCTGCCGTCGTTGCTGCCGCGAGTCCTCTCACAACTGCTCGTCCCCCTCGCCGCGCTTTCGGATCTCCTCGCGGATGACGTCCTGGATCGTCAGGAGCGAGTTGATGAGCGCCTTCCCGGTGTCGGCCGGCACCATCGGCGGTCGCACGCCGCCTTGCGCGAGCGTGTCGAGCGAGAGCGGTCCCATCGCCGTCATCATGAACGGCACATCCGCGCCGGGGTGTTCGAGCGGCTTCTGGCCCATCTCGCGGCGGCCCTCGTT